>JANNKI010000522.1:0-6140 GCA_031396225.1 bacterium
CCGCCACCTTCCGCACCGGCCTGAGCTATCGCACGCCGCTCCGCGAACTGTTCGACTCGAGGTGTAGCCCATGCCACGGTGCTTCGCAGGCTGCGGGGAACTACCGCACGGACTCCTACGCCGCTCTCTTTGGCACCGGGACGGACGCCACCCCCAATCTGATTGCCGGGAACCCCAACTGCCTGCTGGTCCGCAAGTGCCGACCGGGCCGGTCGATGTGGAACGCTGGAGGGCTCAGTTACTTGGACTTCGAGATGATTCTCAACTGGGTAGTGAGCTACGGCGCGCGACCGTGACCCCCATGCCGCATCGCCCTCCTGATGGAACGCACGCAAGCATTCGGCGCCGCCCTCTCTGCCAACATGCTTGAGCCACCGACCCCTTGGAAGTGTAGAGGGCGAGTCGGGAAACGAAGATGTCGACCCGTCTGGAGGCCCCGCGGATGGCGGTGGAGACCGGGGTGGTGACGAAGGCGGCGAGGTCGAGGTCCTTACGCGAAAGATCATTCTCGATCGCTGAATCGCTCGCAGCGAACTCGCTTGCCAGTCGCGTCGCCCGCTCCTGACTCAGAATTGAAGCTGAGCCTGGGCGATGAATGCATCGGAGCGGATCTGGGTCGCTCCGGTCCTCCGGCGCAGGGATTTCGCCGTCGTCGACGCAGGCTCTGGCGCGACCGAAACACTGTCCGCTGTCGTGGCCGCGCAAGCCTGGCCGCCCGCACTGGCGGCGAACCCGGCGGCCAGCGCCAGGACGAGGACTTTGGCATTCGCGATCTGCCGTCTCATGCTGAACGACCCTCCTCGCCGCGCCTGGTCCGTTCCCAACTCCGGGGTTGTCAGGGGAGGTTATATGTCTCAAACTACCTACGATTTGTAGTCGAGAGAACTTAACCGACTCCTGAAGCGGTTTACAAGGTCGGAGGAGAACGATGAATACCCTCAATTCGGAAGAGGCGGCACGCCTCCTCCACCTGAACGTCAAGCGGGTCCAGCGCCTGGCCAAGGAGGGCAAGCTTCCCGCGGCCCGCGTCGGCCGAAAGTGGCTCTTTCGTCGCGAGGAAATCGAATCACTGCTCGGATGCCCCGTTCCGGCTTCCTTGAATCGAGGGCTGAGCCTCAGCGCACGGAATCGGTTGCGGGGGACGATCACGCGCCTGGTGCTGGACGGCCTGATGGCCGAGGTCCAGATCCAGATCGGAGATCAAGAGCTGGTCTCGGTCATCACGCGATCGTCGGCGGAACGCCTGGGACTGAAGCTCCGGGACGAGGTGTTCGCGGTCATCAAGTCGACAGAAGTCATGATCGGCAAGGAGGGTCGCGAGGAGTGAACCGGCGCACGGTGATTGGCCTTTGGACGGGCCTGGCGCTCACCCTGGCCTCGGCGTTGGCCGCACAAGTCGCTCACGCCGCTCCGGCCCGGTCCACGAGTTCGCTCCGCGTCTTCGCGGCGGCATCGCTCTCGGATGCGTTCCATGAACTCGGCAGGAAGCTCGAGCTTGCCCGCCCGGGTCTCAAGGTCGAGTTCAGTTTTGCCGGGTCCCAGCAATTGGCCACGCAGATCGAGCAGGGGGCGAGCGCGGACGTCTTCGCCTCGGCCGATGAACGCTGGATGCGCTACGCGGAGCAACGCGGGCTCCTCGCGGGGCCGTCGACGGTTTTCGCACGGAATCGACTGGTCGTGATCGTTCCCAAGACCAACCCGGCGCGTATTCGGCGCCTTCAGGATCTGGCGCGGGGCGGCGTCAAGCTGGTCCTGGGCGCCGAAACGGTGCCGGTCGGCCACTACAGCCGGATCGTGTTGCGGAACCTCGCGGGCGATCCCGCCTTCGGAGCGAACTTCGCGACGCGCACGCTCGGCAACGTCGTCTCGCAGGAGGAGAATGTGAAGTCGGTCGTGGGCAAGGTCCAGCTCGGCGAGGCGGACGCGGGGATCGTGTACCGATCCGACGTGACGCCCGCCGTCGCGCGATACGTCCGCGTCCTGACCATCCCGGAGAAAGCGAACATCCTCGCCGCCTACCCGATCGCACTCATCAAGTCGGGGAAGGAGCAGGATGCGGCCAAGGCGTTCGTCGACCTGGTGCTTTCCACGGACGGACAGCAGGCACTCGAACGCCATGGCTTGATCCCGGTCTCCGCCGCAGCCCCTTGATGGCGACAGCGACTTCATCGCCGGCGGGACCGCGGCGCGCCAGGGCCGGGTTGATCCGGATCCTCGTGGTCGCCGCCACCGCCGTCGTGCTCACGTTTCTCGCCCTGCCCTTTCTCGCCCTCCTGCTGCGGATCGCCCCCGGCGAGCTCCTCTCGCGCCTCGGGGACCCCGTCGTTCTGAGCGCACTGCGGCTGAGTCTCCTGACGAGCGCGGCGGCCACGGCGCTCGTCGTCCTGTTCGGACTCCCCGTTGCCTATCTCCTCGCCACCCGGGATTTTCCGGGCAAACGCATCGCCGAGGTTCTCATCGACCTTCCCATGGTCCTGCCTCCGACGGTGGCGGGGTTCGCCCTGCTCATGGCGTTCGGCCGCGCCGGGCTCGTCGGCGGATCCTTGAGCGCGATGGGAATCACACTTCCCTTCACTACGGTCGCGGTGGTGCTCGCGCAGGTGTTCATGGCGATCCCGTTTTTCATTGGACCCGCCCGTGCCGGTATTGCCGGAGTGGACGGCAGGCTGCTGGACGCGGCCGTCACGCTGCGGGCCTCGGAGAGCTTTACGTTCTTTCGCGTCGTCTTGCCGCTCGCCATGCCTTCGCTCCTTGCAGGAGCCGCCATGACCTGCGCTCGCGCGCTCGGAGAGTTCGGAGCGACGATCACCTTCGCGGGCAACATGGTGGGAACGACGCAGACCATGCCGCTGGCCGTCTACATGGCGTTGCAGTCGGATCTCGACGCCGCAGTCGTGCTCTCGGTTCTCTTGCTGGTCATGGCGTTCGGCTTGCTCATGGCGCTGCGCTCCGCACCGACGGGTTGGTTCTGGAATCGCAAGTATGCTCCGCGCCCAGGTCAGTAAGCGTCTCGGCAGCTTCACGCTCAATGCCGACCTCGTCGTTGCGGAGCGCTCGGTCACCGTCCTCGTCGGGGAGAGTGGCTCGGGCAAGACGACGTTGCTCCGCCTGCTGGCGGGACTGCTCATGCCTGATCGTGGGCGAATCGAAGTCGACGGTGCCGTCTGGTTCGACGACCACTCCGGCCAGGCGGCGCCGGCGGCCACCCGCACCGTCGGTTACGTCTCGCAGGACTACGCGCTGTTTCCTCACCTGACGGTGGCGGACAACGTTGCATTCGGACTTCGTGCGCTGGATGTGCCCCGGGCGCGTGTCCAGGCCCGGGTCAAGGGCACGCTCGAGCGTCTCGGAGTGGGCTCGCTCGCTGCGCGGCGGCCGCTCGAGCTTTCCGGCGGTCAACAGCAACGCGTCGCGATCGCGCGTGCCATCGTGCTCGAGCCGCGACTCCTGCTTCTCGATGAACCGCTTTCTTCGCTGGACGTCCAGACGCGGCGGGAGATTCGAGGCGAGTTGAAGCGCCTGCTCGTGGAAATGCCCTGCATGACGGTCTACGTCACCCACAGCCCGGCAGAGGCGATGGCCTTCGGCGAACGCATCATTGTGTTGGAGTCCGGCCACGTCAGCCAGTGCGGCTCACGGGACGATCTCATGAGACATCCTCGCTCGTCCTACGTCGCCGAGTTCCTGGGCGTGAACTTCTTCAAGGGGTCGCTCGCTCGGGATGGAGCTCGAGAAGGAGTCAGGATCGCCATTCCACAGGGAGACCTCTTGCTCTCCGCCGGGGGCGTCGAAGGCGAGATGGCCGTGGTCGTCCATCCGCGGGAGATCACGTTGACGCTCGAAGCGCCAGCCGGGAGCGCTCGTAACGTGTTCGCCGGAACGATCGAGGAGCTGGTGCCCGAGCCCCCCTCGGGCGAGCTGGTGCGCGTCACTCTGAGTACGATTCCGCCCTTGATCGCTGAGGTCACGCGGCAGGCAATCGAGCAGCTCGGACTCGTCGAGCGAATGCACGTGTTCGCCTCGTTCAAGGCCGCCGGAGTCGTCGTCGTCGAGTGACAGGAATTGCGAGTACGTGCCGCTGGGATAGGACGTCGCCTCCCGGAACGTGCCGTCTCCTCGACCGAGCAGGACCGAGACGGTAGAGGTCGGGAAGGACGAGGTGCCGGTGGGGTAGTCCCTTCGCGCGGCTCACGATCAACCGCAGTCCTCACCCGTCCACCGAAACGGGTCAGCTCCAATTCCTGATACTGGACACTAGACCACCGCCACCTTCACGCAGTGGATGGGGGGAAGCGAGTCGAACAGGCACTCCCACTCGTCCCCGCCGTCGCGGCCGATCCAGAGCTGGCCGGTTGTGGTCCCGAAGTAGAGCGCGGGCGACTTTAGCCGGTCGATGTCCAGCCCATCGCGCTGCACCGTGAAGTAGCTCGCCTTCTTCGGAAGCCCCTTCGCGAGTCGCCGCCACGATCCCCCGCCATCCTCGCTGCGCCAGACCGCGGGGGCGCCGCCCGGGCAGGTACGCGTCATCGGCTCGAGTGGCATGACGTAAACCGTGTCGGGGTCCTGCGGATGGACGGCGATGGGGAAACCGAAGTCGGACGGCAATCCCTTGGCGATCGAGCGCCACGTGTGGCCGTGATCGTCGCTGCGCAGCACGCCGATGTCGGGGCGCGACCCCCCGGGCCCGTCCCACTCCGCCCAGCCGCCGTGGTTCTGCATGTAGAGCCGGCCCGGCGCGTCGTCGTGGCGCACGATCTTGTGCACGCAGTGGCCGAATTCCGGGTTGGGATCGGGGGCGACGCCCGCGCCGACGCCGGTGTTCGCCGCCTTGAACGTCACGCCGCCGTCCTCGCTCAGGTAGTGCCCTCCGGTCGAGATGCCCAGATGCACGCGACTGCCGTTGCGGAGGATGGTGTGCATGCAGAGTCCGCCGTTCCCCGGCTGCCACTTGCGCGCGTGGTCGTGATCGCTGATCCCGGCGACCATCTGCCACGAGTTCCCGGCGTCCTCGCTTCGGAACAGCGACGCCGGTTCGACGCCGCACCAGAGGTCCCGCTTGCCGGCGCCGGGCTCGAGCGACCAGATGTTGGCGAGCGCGCGGCCGTCGTCCTTCGCGAATGCGGGGGCGGACTTCGTCTCCTTGAACGAGTTCCCAAGATCCGTCGAGCGCATCACCTTCATGCCGAAGAACGGATTGCAGCTCGAGAAGTACATCTGCGGCGTGCCGCGAGTGTCGATGAGCGCGGAGTAGACGGGGACACCTGGCCCAAACGGGCCCCGCAACGTGAATCGGTTCCGGGTCTTCGCGGCCTCGGCGACGAACAGGCCCTTCTTGGTTCCGATCGCGAGCACCAGCTTCTTCGCCATGTTCAGCCTCCTGAGACCGCCGGAAGGATCGTGAGGGAGTCCCCGGGCGCCAGCGCCGTCTCGAGGCCCTGGAGGTCCCGCACGTTGTCGGAGTTCACGAACACACTCAGGTGACGTCGTACCTTCCCCGTCTCTTCGCAGAGGTTGACATGCAGCGCGGGGTAATGGCGCTCGAGGTACGCGAGCGCGGCCCGGACGTTCGGTGCGTCCAGCGACAGTCTCGACGCTCCTTTGCAGTAGTCACGCAGGATGCCCGGGACGAATAGGGTGATGGCCTGGGTCTGTTGCATGTCGGGAGAGAGAACTCGTTCCTCAGGTTTGCGTGAGAGCGAACGGCCGAAGGGGAGCCTTGCCGGAATGACGGCTACCAGACTAGCCCGCCGGCCACTCGCCGAGCAATGGGCCGGACGAGGCCGAACGAGGCCGGCTCAGGTGCACGATGGCACGGGTTCAGGCCCCCGCCGGACCGTTTCCGCGCGACCCGCCGGCGGAGCGCCGCCTGGATCTCGCGTTCGGGCTCGACGTCCACACGGAAGCCTCGCCTCCCGAGCCCACGATCCTAGAGAGCGTTCCCTCCCGACGGATCACAGTCCTGCGGCTCTGGCCGGGACGCCGGTTCAACCCGCGAATATCAGCGTGACTCGTCGTCGAAGCGCCCGACCTTCTCCGTCGTCCTCGTTCGCCAGTCGGCACCAAGACCCGCGGCCACCCCGAAGGGTGGCCGCCAGGAGAGCAACTATCGCGTTGACTTAGGGTCGCTCCATATCACCGGA
>JANNKI010000537.1:0-3646 GCA_031396225.1 bacterium
GCGCGCACCAGCGAGGCGGTGCTGGGTCCCAGCGCGCGGCGCTGCGTGTAGCGGATGAACGCGTCGCGCTCGGTCTCCCAGTTCCAGGTCGCCGGGAAGTCCTTCGGAGCCAGTTCGGCGGGAAGCAACGAGCGCAGGAGCTGCAGTGCCAACCGGCCCGCTTCGAGTCCCACCTCCTCCGACTCGTACTGGTAGATCACGTGGTACTGGCCCGGTTCGCCCGCGGCCCGCGTCTTGCCGAACGTGACCTTCGCGCCGGCGATGTTCTGCGCTTCGATCGCGCAGTGCTCGAGCACGTGTCCCAACCAGGTGCCCTCGTCCTCGGTCATGCGCCGCACGAAGCCGCCCGGGGTCTCGTACGAGCAGCCATGCTGGTGCAGTCCGGGCAGCGCGTGGAGTAGCCCGTCCACGAAGCGGCGTCCCAGACGGACCGTGGGCCACTGCTCGAGCTCCCCCAGATCCACGGTGAAGCGGATGATCGGGAACAGGGCGTACAGGTTGGGGCCCAGGTAGACCGACGACTCGAGCAGTTTCATGAGGTCACCGATCCCCGCGGGCCACGGCTCCCGCCGCGGCCTCGCGACTGTGAAGATTGAACGTGGCGCCGTTCACCAGCACGTGCAGCTTCACGCCGAGCAGGCACACGGGTTCGCCGCGCCGCGCGGCATCCATGCTGGAATACTCGAGCTGCGCCGGATCCACGATGGTGATCGCGCCGCTGCCCACGACCTCGAGCGATTCGTCCGGACCGATGAAGGCCGCGGTATCCTCGTCGAGGCCGATGCCCACCGCGAATGGATTGAACGCGAGTGCGGTGAGCAGACGGCCGAGCCGGTCGCGCTGGCGGAAGTGCTGGTCCACGATCGTACGATTCGTCAGTCCCAGGCCCGGCGCCAGCTGCACCATGCCGCCGCGCGGCGTGGCGCCTTCGTCGCCGTACGCGATCATGTGCTCGCTCATGAACGCCGCACCGGCCGACGTGCCCGCCACCACGATGCCGCGCGCGTTCATGAGGCGCAGGGCCTTCGCCACCGGTGTGCCGCCTAGCATCGTGGACAGACGCAGCTGGTTCCCACCCGTGAGGAACACACCGGTCGCCTGCTCGAGTTCCGCCAACGCCTCCCCGTTCTCGCACTCGCGCCGCGACTCGAATGGCAACACCCGGGTCACCCGGGAGCGCAGGCCTTCGAACAGGCGCGCGTAGCGCCGGCCGGTGTCGCGCAGCTCGCTGGCGGTGGGGATGACGACGATGTGGGCTTCCCGACCTCCGGCCAGGTCCACGAACCGCTTGAGGATGATGTCGTCGCCGACCTTGTCCTCGGCACCACCGATGGGAACGATGAAACCGCGGACATGACCTTCAGGGACGCTGGCGGGACTCACGGGGGCCTCCGGCTCGGGTGCCTTTTCCGGAGGCGCGCACTCGCTTCGGGAGCCCGGGTCCGGAGGGATCTGGATGCTCGAGGAAGGGTAGCAGCGAGGCGCCGGTGAAGGTAGCCGCGAGCGGAACCGCGGGCGACGCCCGGGGCACTCATCGCACCAGGGCCACCCGGTGATGGAGGCTCCGACCGTTGACGACAAGCCGCGCGAGATACACGCCCGGCGGCGCGGCGCGGCCGGCCGTGTCGCGCCCGTCCCAGGACGCGCGATGCGGCCCGGCCGGAGCCATCCGCGGCGGCTCGAGTTCGCGCACATGCCTCCCGGTCACATCGTGGATCACCAGCGAGACTCGCGCCGGTGCGGCGAGCGTCCACGCGAACTCGACCGGTCCCGGAGACGGCGACGGATAGGGCCTGGCGAACGTGACGCTTCCCTGCGTTTCGCGCACCGAAAGCGTAGGCAACGGCGCGATGCGCCGGATCTGGCCCGGCCCGCTGAACGGGACTTCGAACTGGCGCAGGTACCAGAGCGCGCCATCGGCGGCGATCGCGTAGTCGGTGACGGTCTCGAAGCCCGTGCCCCAATGCTCGTTCGTCGGCTGACCCGTGACCGGCGGCGCCAGGCTCCAGCTGGCGCCGTTCTGCTCGAGCCGCCGCAGGAACCCCGCGTAATAGTCGCTCACGAACGCGTCCCCCTCGTACGCGCCCGGGAAACTGCTCGCCGAGCCCGCGACCCCGCGGTAGATCCCCGCGCTCATCACCGACGAGGCGCCGGTCCCAGGTTGGCTGATCACGTGGATGGGCGGCGTGGCCGTGCCGGTGAGCGGCGCATTCCCATCATTGATCACGAGCCCCTCGTACCGCGGCCAGCCGAAGTTGAGCCCGGCCGACGTGGCCACGTTCACCTCCTCCCAGAGGTTCTGGCCGACATCCGTGATCAGGAGCCGTCCCGTCGGTGCGTCGATCTGGAAGCGGAACGGGTTCCGCAGCCCGAATGCCCAGATCAACCGCGATCTCGGGCTGCCGACGCTCGCGAACGGATTGTCGGCGGGCGTGATCTGCGCGAGCGTGGCCAGTCCCGGCCCGGCGGGCAGTTGCGACACGTCCAGTCGCAGGATGACGCCGCGGAGCGTCACCGTGTCTTGGGCCGCGGCGGGCACGGCGTCCTCGCCGAGGCTCACGTAGAGCATCCCGTCGGGCCCGAAGCGCACCGTGCCGCCGTTGTGGTTGGTGGCCGCGTCCGGGAGCTCGGTGAGCAGGTCGTGGCGACTGGCGGCACTCACGCTCAAGAGCCCGGCCGGATCCGAGAGCGCGCCGCTCGCCGTGAATCGCGAGATGCGGACACGACTGCCGGTGTGGGTTGAGTGCGTATAGACGTAAGGACGCACGGGCCAGCCCGGGTCGACCGCGATGCCCAGCAGTCCGCGCTCGTTGGCGGTCGAGTTGACTCCCGGCACCGTGCAGACCGTGTCGGCGAGGGCGGGCGGTCCGGGCCGCACCAGCTTGATGCGCGCGGTGCGTTGCTCGATCACGAGCAGCCGCCCATCGGGCAGGAACGCCATGCCGACCGGCAGACTGAGCCCTCCGACCACGAGTTGATCGGTGAAGCCCTGTGGGAGCGTCGCCTGGGCCGATGCGAACGAGCACCAGGAAGCGAGCACGGCGAGCGCGGCGAACAGTGGCGTGGGTTCGAGGCGGCGGATCCGAGCATCGGTGCGCATGGAGTCTCCCGGCGCGGGTTGTGCAAGGGCCGGCCAAGGGAAGTCAAGGACAGCCCTCGTGCGGTTGTGCGGCCGTTCCCCAGGCTGCTAGACTCGCCGCCCGCTCCACCCTACCACTCGACCTGTTCCTACCCGGGAGTCCCGATGCTCGGTTACCTGCGGTCTGGCAACAAGCGGACCAAGATGATCTGGTGGATCCTCACCGTCCTCACGGTCCTGTCGTTCCTCGTCGGCTTCAGCTTCTTCGGCGGGATGGGCGACACGACGTCGCAGGCCCGGCTTTCGGGCAAGGTGGGCAGCATCAACGGGGAGCCCGTGACCGTGGCGCAGTGGCAGGCGGCGCTGGACGAGTCGCGCCTCGCCTACCGCCAGCGCTTCGGCGTGGATCCGCAGGATCGCGACATCAAGTCGGTCGAGCAGCAGGCCTGGCGCAGTGTCGTGAACGAGAAGCTGTTCGCGCAGGAGGCTCGCAAGGCGGGGCTCCGCGCCAGCGACGGCGAGGTGTTGAACGCGATGCGCACGAATCCGCCGGCCGTGCTCGTGGCC
>JANNKI010000540.1:0-12958 GCA_031396225.1 bacterium
GGACGACCCGCGCGCGTTGGCTCATGGGGAGTTTGTTCACGTTCCGCGCCTCCGGCTCGGCGGTGGCGGGCGCCGGCGCGGACGCCGCCACGGCCGCGGCGCTCGCGGCCGCTCTCGACAGCGTGGCCTCGCTCGAGGCGCGGCTCAGCAACTGGCGCGAGTCGAGCGAACAGTCGCGACTGAACGGCCTCGGCATCTCCGAGAGCCCCTCGCCGCCGCTCGCCGCGGTGCTCGACTCGGCGCTCGCGCTGGCCGCGTTCACGAGAGGCGCGTTCGATCCCACGGTGGAGCCGCTCACGCGCGCATGGGACCTGCGCGGCGCGGGTCGCGTGCCCTCGGCGGTCGAACGCGCGGACGCGCTCGCGCGGGTGGGCTGGCGGCGCGTGCGACTGCGCGACGACCGCGTGGAACTGGACGGCGCACAACTCGACCTGGGCGGCATCGGCAAGGGTTTCGCGCTCGATCGTGCCGCCGAGGTGCTGCGCGCGCATGGCCTCCACGATGCCACGCTCGATGCCGGCGGGCAGCGGCTGGAGTTGGGCGCGGACGCGTGCAGCGCGTGGGTGGCGCACCCGTTGCGGCGCGAGGAGCCCGCCGTGCGCGTGGTGTTTCGCGGAGGCTCGCTCTCGACCAGTTCGCAGGCCGAGCGCTGGGTGCGCGCGGCCGGTCGGCGGCTCGGCCACGTGCTCGATCCCTACCGCGGCCAGCCGCTCGAGACGCGCGCGTCGGTGAGCGTGTGGGCCGCGAGCGGCACACGCGCCGACGCGCTCTCCACCGCTCTTCTCGTCATGGGTCGCGACGCGGCTGGCGAGTTCGCGGCCGCGCATCGCGACATCGGCGTGCTGTGGCTGGAGCCGGCCGGGCGCCGGGTGCACGCCTACGCCTGGCACCTCGACGTGACGGAGTGTGCTCCGTTCGTGACGCTGCATCCTCGCTCACCGCAGTCCCAACCTCCGACCCTGACCACACTCTCAAGGATCCCATGAGACACGCTCGACTCCTCTGCCTGTTGCTCGCGTTGCTGCTCCCTGCCACCGCCCTGCCCTCGTTGGCACAGACCACCGACCAGCGGCTCGGTGACGTCGAGAAGAAACTCGACGCGGCACTCGCCGAGCTCGAGCGCTTGAAGCTCGCCGGCGTCACGCCAGACACGGCGGCGGCCCTCGTGTCGCGCTTCGGCTTCGCCCCGGCGGCCTCGCGCGTCTATGGCATCGCGGGCGGCTCCTCCATCGGTGGATACGGCGAGGTGCTGTTCGAGTCGCCCGACCGCGAACGCGAGAACGGCACGCCTTCCAATGGTCGTCCGCGCGCCGACCTGCTGCGCGCGGTGTTCTACATCGGACACAAGTTCACGCCCGAGCTGTTGTTCAACTCCGAGATCGAGCTGGAGCACTCCGGCATCCGCGACGAAGCCGAGGCGGTGGTGGATCCGGCCACCGGCGTAGGAACGGCCGAGCTGACGGGCGAGGTGGTCATGGAGTTCGCCTACGTGGACTGGCAGGTGCGGCCGTGGCTCGGGGTGCGCGCGGGCAAGCTGCTCGTACCCATGGGGCTCGTGAACGAGCAGCACGAGCCGCCCGTGTTCCTGGGGGCGCGTCGGCCCGACAGCGAGCGAGCGATCATCCCCAGCACATGGGGCGCGAACGGCGCGGGCCTCTACGGCACCGCGGCCAGCGGGCTCGAGTGGCGCGCCTACGTTGTGGAAGGGCTCGACGCGCGCCACTTCAACGCCTCGAACGCGGTACGGGAAGGCCGGCAGGGAGGTTCGCGAGCGTTGCTCACGCACCCGGCGTTCGCGGCGCGAGTGGACTGGAAGGGCACCGGGGGCCTGGCGCTCGGTGTGTCGGGCTACACCGGCGACGCGTGGCAGCAAGCGCGCCCCCCCGGCGTGGAGTTGAGCGCGCGCGTGACGCTGGTGGACGCGCACGCCGACTGGCGCTGGCGCGGACTCGAGCTGCGCGGCCTGTGGGCGTCTGGCACGATCGGCGACGCCGGCGCGCTCTCCGACGCGCTCTCGCTCGCCGGAAGCGCGAGGCTCGGCGAGCGGTTCTTCGGAGGCTACGCCGAGGCCGCCTACGACGTGGCAGCACTCGCCTGGCCCGGCACGGCCTGGAAGCTCTCGCCCTATGTGCGCGCCGAAAAGTACGACACGCAGGACGGCGTGATCGGCGGCACGGAGAGTGCCGCGAACGAGCGCCAGGTGCTGACGCTCGGCGTGGCGGCCAAGCCGCATCCCAATGTCGTCCTCAAGGCCGACCGCGAGCAGCGTGGCAATGGCGCCGACACCGAGACCAGTCGGTGGAACGTGGCGCTGGGATGGTTGTTCTGAAGCGCTTCACCCGACTGCTTCTGGTCGCGGCGTGCGTGGGGGCGCCGGTGCCCGCGCGCGCCGCGAGCTACGTGTCGCTGGAGGCAGCGCTCGCACAGGCGTTCCCGGGCGCCAGAATCGAGCGACGCACGCTGGCGCTCTCGCCGACCGACGTGAAAGCGGTGGAAGCGCTCGCGCGCACGCGCTGCGTCACGCGGCTCGCCACCGCCTACGTGGCGTGGCGCGGCGACACGCTGGCGGGCGCGGCATGGACCGACCGCCGCGTGGTGCGCACGCGCGAGGCACTGCTGTTGGTGGCGGTGGCGCCCGACACCACTGTGGCGCGCATCGAGGTGCTCGCGTTTTTCGAACCGCCGGACTACCGTCCGGCGCCGCGTTGGCTGGCGCTGTTCCGTGGGCGCGGTTCACGCGACCGGTACGCAGCGCTCCGCGCCGTGCCGGAGGTGTCGGGCGCCACGCTCACGTCCCGCGCCGTCCAAGAATCGGCGCGACTGGCGTTGGCGTGGCACGAACTGCTGCTCGCACCGGCGCTCGCGCGGCGTGCGGGAACGACGCCATGAAGTATCTCCAGAATGGCGGGTTCCAGAACAACCCCCACATGCGTCTCACGCTGGGGTTGGCGCTGCTTCTGCTCGCCGCGTTCTGGGTGAGCAACGCGGCGCTCTATTTCGCGCACATGGGGCTGGACCCCGCGAGCGTGGTGGCCTACTACCGTGGCGACGAGGCGCGCTTCATGGCGCCGCGCTCCGCCGAGAGCCTGCTCGAGGTGACGCACATGCACCTGCCCATGTTCGCGCTGGTGCTGCTGCTGGTCACCCACCTGCTCATCTTCGCGCCCATGCCGAACGCGCGGAAGACGGCCATGATCGTGGCCGCGTTCGGCTCGGCGCTGCTCATGGAGTCGGGCGGATGGCTCACGCGATTCGTGCACCCGGGCTTCGCGTGGCTCAAGATCGGCGCGTTCATGACGTTCCAGCTCGTGCTCGGCGGGCTGTTGCTGGGGCTCGGCGTGTTCGTCGCGCGCGGCAGCGCAAACCCGCCGGGGCGCCCGCGGGGCAAGACCCGGCATGGCCGCGGGCCCCGATCCGTCGTGGACCAGGGCCCGCGTGCGTGACGCTTCGCTCCGCTGAGAGTCGTGCAGCGACCACGGATCGCCCTTGCGAGCGACCCGCTTCCTGGATTGAGATGCGCAGGGCATGGTCGCAGGCGGAACCCTGACCGCACCAGCGCGGTTTTGCGCTGCCAAGTGGACCCTTCCACGCTGGCCCCAGGCACGTGCTCGAGGGCCAGTTGACGAAAACGCGTCGTGGAGGCAGGTCGGGTGGGTGTTCCCCGCTGGACCGGGCCACGAGCGTGTCGCACCATGCGTGTCGACCGGGTGGCCGAACCCACCACCCACCCGCTAGCGGAGGCTTCATGAACACTCGTTCCCTTTCCCCCATCGTGGCCGCCCTCGCGCTCGTGTGCGCCGGCGCGCTTTTCGCGAGCTGCTCCAAGAAGGACTCCACGTCGCCCCCGGTCGTGACCGGCCCCACGTTCAACTTCACGTTCCCGCTCACTGGAACGTCGCACCAGTTCACGTTCAACAATGTGGGCAGCTGGAACTATGCCTGCTCGCCGCACGGCTCCTCGGGCATGACCGGCACCGTGATCGTGAGCGGTAGCTCATTGGTGGACTCGGTCGTGGTGCAGGTAGGCGCTGGCGGCGCTTTCGCCTACTCGCCGCAGACGGTGACGATCAAGACGGGTGGAAGCGTGCGCTGGGTCAACGTGAGCGGCACGTTGAACCACACCGTGACTCGCTAGCCCGGGTGCCGCGCCGGCGTCGCGCGCTGTGGCGCGGACGCCACATCACGAGCGGCGGCGAGCTGCTCGGCTGGCGCCTGCCGACGCGCTAACTCGTTCTCCTCCGCCCGACTGCGGGGCTTCGTTGGCGTTGGCACGACCCCTGCACTTCCTCCGGGTCGAAGTCACACGATCTGCACCCCGGAGGAAACCATGAACTCCCATACGCATTTCTCCCGCTGGATCTCGACCAGTCTGCTCGCCACCGTGGCGCTGGCGCTCGCCGTTCCGGCGTTCGCCGACAATGGCCGTCGCCGCTACAAGGGCGCGCAGAACCACAGCTCGGCACAACGCGTCGTCATCCAGCAGCGTTCGAGCAGCGCCGGCCCGGTGCTGGCCGGCCTGATCGGCGGCTTCATCCTCGGCGCGGCGGTCACCTCGAACGCGCGCCCGGTCATGGTGCACGAGCGGCCCTACCGCCGCTCGTCGGACGAGTATCGCTACTACGATCCGTACGGCGACGACTGGTACGACTCGCTCGGCGACTGCGATTTCCGCAACGGCGGACCGCGCATCGTCTACGTGATCGACGTGCGCAGCGGACAGCACGTGCGCTCGCTCCGCTACCGGGACGGCCGGTGGAACCGGTACGAGGACGAACGCTCGGGTGGCTACTATCGCGACGATGATCGGTCCTGCGAACGCAGCTACAACTATCGCGACGAGGGCGACGACGACTAAGACGAGTCGCGCCCGCAGGAAGTGGGTCCGCGGCGGTGGGGCTGGAACAAACGGGGAGCGTCCAGGCTCGCACGGCTGACCCACTGAATCACCGAGCAGGCGGCGCCGAAAGGTGCCGCCTTCTCGCTTGTGGCGGCCGGGCTCACCCACCCTCTCCGGCGGCTGAGCGCCCGCCCCTGCGAGGCCCCGATCGACGGTCCCTGAGCGTGAATCGGCGCTACGCGCCGGCGTTGGACCTGCCGATGCTGTTGGCGATGGCGTGCCGGGGGAATCACGGATCTCATGCCAATGGATACCGGACACGGGGGACCGATGGTGCGTGACTATCTGACTCGTTCGATCGCCGTGGTAACGCTGGGGCTGGTGGCGTTGACCGCCGGATGCGCTTCGCACCGAGCGGCCCACGAGCCGACCTCCGCGCACTTCGGCGACGAGATGGACCGGATCGGTCGGCGCTTCGAGCGGCTCGGCCGTGCCGCATCCGCCGGCCGTTGGGAGTTCGCGAGCTACGAAGCGCACGAACTTCGCGAGAACGTCGAGGCGCTGGAGCATGCTTCACCCCCGCACGACATCGCGCAGACCGACCTGCCTCGCCTGGCGGCGGCATTCCTGACGGATGCGCTTGACTCACTCGATTCGACCGTTGCCCGACAGGACTCTGTGGCGTTCGCGGACGCATTTCGCGCCGTCTCAAACGGCTGCAACTCGTGCCATCAGTCGGTCGGCCGCGCCTTCATCGAGATCCCGGCCGAACCCGATGCGGCGATCCCGACGCTGGCTCCGATGCACCCCGAGCGTCGGCGCGCCGAAACACGTCTGGCGGGCAGAACGAGCGGCACGAACTAAGCGGAACGGTCGCGTGCTCCTGGAACGCGCGTGGGGCGAGGCGCATCACGATCGAGCACCTGCTGCGACATCGCTCGGGCATCCCCCGTCGCGTCACGACCGAGGAACAGGAGACGCAGCCGCACGACGCCGCGGCCATGGCCGAGCGCGCACGCAGCGCCACCATCGAGGCCGTGCGTCGCGCGAGCGACGGGAGCATCGAACGGCTCGACTGGTCGACGGCGGCGGGTGCCCTGCCTGCGCCCCGGATCGGCGACCTGAGCAGGCCCTGACTCAGGCGGCGAGCAGCTTTTCCGTGTCGGCCTTGTGTTCCTCGGGACTCAGCACGCGCGCGACGCTCTCGAACTCCGGCATGACGGCCCACACGTCGGCATCGCCGTCCGCCGGCGCGGCGCCGCCCGGCCCGAGCAACACGCGACACACCGGGCGAGTGACGTCGACGGGATTGGGGCTCATCGCCAGCACCACGTGGCCCGACGTGGTCTGCATGACCGTGCCGGCGGGGTAGAGCCCCACGGTCTTGATGAGCGCCCACAATACCGCGGGGTCGAAGTTCACGCGGTTCGGGCCCATGAGGATCTGCAGTCCCTCGAAAGCCGTGCGTGGCCGCGCGTAGTAGGCGCGGTGAGCGGTGATCGCGTCGAAGCAGTCGGCCATGGCGACGATGCGGGACATCGTGGCCTGGCCCCACTCCACGGTCGTGTCCGGGTAGCCGGTTCGGTTGTAATTCATGTGGTGTTCAAGGCAACCGCGCATGGAGTCGATCAACACCTGCGACAGCCCCGGCATGCGCGACACCATCATTGCGCCCTCGATGGGATGACGGCGCATCTGCGTCCACTCCTCGGCCGTGAGCGCACCCGCCTTTCGCAGCACAGCGCCGTCCACGCTCATCTTGCCGAGGTCGTGCAGCAGCCCGGCCACGCCCAGGTCCGCGAGCGCCTGTCGCGGCAGCCCGAGCGCCTGCCCCATGCCCACGGACATCACCGCGACGTTCACGCAGTGCGCATACGTGTACTCGTCGTGGTCCTTGAGCGAGGTGAGACCGACCAGCGAGTACTCGCTCTTCATGACGCTGTCCACGATGGGCTGCACCACGCGCTTCGCGTGTCGCAGGTCCGGCCGGCCGTTCGCGCGAGCGCGCAGCACCACCTTGCGCGTGCCGACCATGGCGGTCCAGTACACCTTGCGGGCGCGCGCGCGCTCCTGCTGGGGCTTGGGCAGATCGTCGAGTTCGCGGGCGATGTCCTCGGCGTTCACCTGTGTCGCGGGCAGCGGCACGATGTTGTGCACCGAGGCCGCGTCCACGGCCTCGGGCAGCTTGGGCGCGAGCGCGGGGTCATCGGCAGCGAGGAAGAGCTGGAAGAAGCGCTCCACCTCGGCTTCGGTCACGCCCTGCATGAATCGAAGTCCGCCCGTCTGGCGACGCTCGAAATCAGCGAGCAATGCGTGATAGGAAGACATGAGCGACGTCGTCGCCTTCACGCGCACGCCGTTGAGGTAGAAGTAGTCCGCCACCGCCACGAGCGTGACTTCATCCTCCTCGTCGAGCAGCCGACGCAGGACGCCCATGAACTCCTGCATCTGTCGCTGAAACGCCATGTTCGTGACGTCGTACGTACGCGCGGTGCGCATGAGCGCCACCAGCCGCTGGAGCAGCGGCCCGCCGAGTTCCGTGAGCAGCTGGGCGTCGGCGCTGTCGCCGCGAACCGGTTCGCTCATGCCGCGAGCCTTGTCTGGAGAGCCGCGGCGCAGGCCTGTCGCACGGGCGCGCGGCGCGACTGAGCGCCAGCCTCGAGCGCGGCCAGCGAGCGCGGTGTCGCGATGCGCACGAGACAGCGCGCGACCGCGTGCCGGTGCACTTCCTGATCGCGATCGAACCAGTTACCGCCATTGAGCGCCGACTCCAGCTCGGGCACCACTTCGTCGCCGCCGGTGGACGCGATCGCGGCGT
The DNA here is from genome assembly GCA_031396225.1 of bacterium. Classification (GTDB taxonomy): domain Bacteria; phylum Eisenbacteria; class RBG-16-71-46; order RBG-16-71-46; family RBG-16-71-46; genus JAIOPA01. Next base: position 7,656 of record JANNKI010000540.1, read on the forward strand.
AGATCGCGCGGCGCTCCTCGACCGGACGCCGCAGGAATCGCTCCTGCGCGATGAACGCGGTGACGTAACGAGCCGCCGCTGGATCGCGAGCCGCCGAGAGTTGCTCCAGGATCTGGCACAACAGCTTGCTATCCGCGCCTTCCAGCGCCTTGATGAGCACGGGGCGCGCGAGCCGCAGTTCGACGCCCTGCAGCGCCGTGACCACCTCGCTCGTGATCCGTGGATCGGGATAGCGCACCGCGGTCTGCAGCATCGGCACCACCGCCGGTGTGCTGATCCAACCCAGGATGTGCACCACGTTACGCACGACGTACCAACGCGAGTCGTTGAGCCACGGCGCGAGGCGCGTCGGATCGTCCTGGACACGCACGGCGATGGCCTCGGCCACGACCTGGCGTGTCATGCGCGCCTGGGATTCAGACAACGTGAGCGTGAGCCAGTCGAGTGCCGGGGCGCCGAGCTCGTGCGCCAACTGGACGAACTCGGCCACCGACGCTGGGCCCTGCTGGTCGAGCTGCTCCACGCAGCGCGTGACGCTCACCGGCTGCAACACTTCCTGCGCGAACGTCTCGTCGGACCACTCCGGGCTCTCTGTGGCGCGTACCATTCGCAATGCCTCGCGAGCCTCGACCCACGACCCCGCGGCGAGCGCCGCCCGGAGGATGCGCGGCAGGAAGCGCGCGATCTCGCGGCGGTCCTCGTCGTCCGCACCGGCATTCAAGCAGGTGTGCGCCACCGCGAGCGCCGCCGTGGCCGGCGGAACGCGGCGTTCGGCTTCGAACTCCTGGGTGAACCGCGCCACCTCGTGCGAAGCCATGAAGTCGAGCTCGGCGAACGTGGCCTCGACCTCTTCCGTGAGTTCACCCAGGGCCCAGTCCTCCGACCGTTCGCCGCCCGGCGACCCGGAACCTTCCGTCCCGCCGCCCGCGGCACTCGTTTCCTCGGAGCCTTCCGCCGTGGGCCATGGCAGGAGTGCGCCGGCGTCCTCGGACGCGTCCGCGGTGTCGCCCGGAGTCTCGCCCTCCGCCGGGATGTAGTCCACGTCCACGTGACGCAGGTTCGCTTCCCACAGCAGCGTCACGAGGTCGTCGCCATCGAGGTTCTGCCCCGTGACGCTCAGCACGGCGTCCACGATCGCGTTGCACTCGCGATCGTCGGCCCCGGGTTGCATCATGAGTCCGCGTACGCCGTCGCGATAGAACGCGAACGCCAGGTTGTCCTCGCGCGAGCGCGCGACGTAGAGCGAGTGGCCCTCGCAGGTCACATCGTCGGCGGTGAACCGATAGGTGATCGCGCCGTGGTCCGCGACCAGCGCGGCGAGGGCCTCCCCCAGTTCCTCACGGAACTTCGTCACCGTGGGATTGCCCGCGTCGTAGAGCCGGCACGTCTTGAGGGTGCGCGCGAACATGTGCAGCCACACCCCGGCGGCCTTGATCGCCGGTTGCATGGCGGCACGACCCTGTTCGGACTCCTCGGCGGCGGCTGCGGGAGCGGCTTCGCGGGCACGGTCGTTCGGATCCGGCGCGCGCTCACCCTCCCGGGTGTTCACGTCCATGGTGAACCTGCTCTCCTCGAGGGGCCCGGCGGAACCCCTGCGGCCGTTATCGTCCTGTCGCGACAATCACTTGAGAGACCCGCGCACGCGCTCGCAGGGCGCGCCCCGGCGCCCGTGGAACGCCGCTTGACCGCTGACCGCGCGCTTCCGAGACTGCGCGCTCGCTCGCGTCCCGACATCGCCCCCCTACCGCCCCCATCCTCCCGGGAGATCCCGTCCCATGTTCTCGAGCCTGCGCCGCCTCCTGCCCACTTCCGCCCTGGTCCTGACCCTGACCGCGCTCGCCCCACCGGCCCGTGCGCTCGAGGAGTGCCGCCTCATGCGTATGCCCGACATCCAGGGCGACCGCATCGTGTTCGTGTACGCCGGCGACCTGTGGGTGCTGCCGCGCGCGGGCGGCGTGGCGCAGCGGCTGACCACCCACGAGGGCCTTGAACTACTCCCCAAGCTCTCGCCGGACGGAGCCACCGTGGCGTTCACGGGCGACTACGACGGCAACACGGACGCCTTCACCATTCCCGTGACGGGCGGCGAACCCAGGCGGCTCACGTTCCATCCCGGTATCGACCAGGTGGCCGAGTGGTATCCCGACGGCAAGTCCGTGCTGTTCCGCTCGGCTCGCGCCTCGAACGTCCCGCGCTACGACCGGTTCTTCCGGATTCCCGCCGCCGGCGGCTTCGAACAACTGCTGCCGCTGCCGACGGCCGGCTATGCCAGTCTTTCGGCGGACGCCAACCTGATCGCGTTCGTCTCGCCCTCCTATGACCGACGCACGTGGAAGCGCTATCGCGGCGGCAATGCGCCCAACCTGTGGGTGTACGACTTCCAGGCGAACCGATCCCAGAACATCACCGCGGACTGGGCCGGGCCGGACGAGTGGCCCATGTTCCACGGCCGCACCGTGTACTACTGCTCCGACCGCAATGGCAAGACCGCGAACCTGTGGGCATACGACCTGGACAAGAAGACGCACCGGCAGGTCACCACATTCGCCGACTACGACGTGCGCTGGCCCAGCGTGGGCACGGACGCCATCGTGTTCGAGAATGGCGGCTGGCTGCACGTGCTGGACCTGCCCTCCGAGAAGTTGACGAAGCTGTCGGTGCAGGTTCCCGACGACAAGCCCGGCACGCGCCCGAGTTACCGGGCCGTGGCCGACTGGATGCACGGCATGGACCTGTCACCCTCGGCCAAGCGCGCCGTGATCGAGGCTCGCGGCGAGCTGTTCAGCGTGCCGGCCGAGAAGGGCGACGTGCGTGCGCTCACGAACACCCCCGGCGCGCGCGAACGCGATCCGGTTTGGTCGCCGGATGGCAAGTGGATCGCGTTCCTCTCGGACGCTTCGGGCGAATACCAGGCGCACGTGATCGCGGCCGACGGGAAGTCGGCCGCACGGCAAGTCACCCGCGAGCCGGCCACGTTTCGTTACGCGCTCGTGTGGTCGCCCGACTCGAAGAAGCTGGCGTTCAGCGACAAGACGGGGCGGCTGCACTGGTGCGACGTGGCTACGGCCAAGGTCGCGTCGGTGGACAAGAGCGAGCAAGGCGAGATCCGCCAGTACGGCTGGTCGCCGGACTCGCGCTGGATCGCCTACACGAAGCCGACCGCTGCGGGCTTCGGCGTGATCTGGCTGCATTCGCTGGCGAACGGGCGCTCCACTTCCGTCACCGACGGCATGTCGGACGACTTCTCGCCCTCGTTCGACCCGGAGGGACGCTACCTCTATTTCGTGTCACGCCGCACGTTCCGGCCCGAGTTCGGCGGATTCGAGCTCAACATGACATTCAGCGCCACCGACAAGCTCTACGCCATGACGCTGCGCGACACGCTCCCGTCCCCGGTCGGTCCCGAGAGTGACGAGGAAACGGGTGAGTCGGCCGACAAGGCGGACGAGAAGTCCGAGAAGTCCGAGAAGGCTGGTAAGTCCGACAAGTCTGACAAGTCCACGCGCGACGAACCCACGCGCATCGATCTCGAAGGGCTCGGTCGGCGTGTGGCGGAGCTGCCGATCAAGGCGGGGCGTTATCCGATCGTGATCGGGGCCAAGGGCAAGGTCGTGTTCATGGCCCAGGACAGCTCGCCCGATGAGAATTTCGAGTCACCGGTGAGCATCCGCTGGTTCGACCTGGAAAAGCGTGAGGAGAAAACCGTCTTGTCGGGCGTGGACGCTTCTCTCGGACTGTCGAAGGACGGCGGCAAGGTGCTCTATCGCAAGGACGACATCGTCGGCATCGTGGAGTTGGCCGACGACAAGAAGGTCGGCGACGGCAAGCTCGCGACCGAGGCGATGATGGCGTGGGTGGAACCGCACGCCGAGTGGTTGCAGATGTTCAACGAGGCGTGGCGCCTGGAACGTGACTTCTACTACGACCCGGGCATGGGCGGCCTGGACTGGAAGGCTGTGGGCGAGCGCTTTCGGCAGTTGGTGCCGTTCGTCGCGCACCGCGCCGACCTCAACTACATCCTCGGCGAGCTGATCGGCGAGCTGGCCACTTCGCACACGTATGTGAGCGGTGGCGACCAGCCGAAGCTGTCGCGCGTGGGCGCCGGTCTGCTGGGCGTGGACTGGACGCTCGACGGCGCGAGCGGGCTCTACCGGCTGACGCGCATCTTCCGTGACCGCGACTGGAACTCCGACGTGCCGGCGCCGCTCGGCGAGCCCGGCCTGGCGGTGCGCGAGGGCGATTTCCTGCTCGCCGTGAACGGCCGCCCGGTGCGCGCGCCGCGAAACGTGTACGAGGCGTTCATCGGCACGGTGGGCAAGCAGACGGTGCTGCTGTTGGGATCGTCCGCGAACGACTCCAAGCCGCGCACCGTCACGGTGAAGCCGGTGGCGAACGAGGCTTCCCTGCGCTACACGACATGGGTGCGTGAGAACCGCGAGAAAGTGCAGAAGGCCACCGGCGGCCGGGTCGCTTACATCCACGTGCCGAACACCGCCATCGGCGGGATCCAGGAGTTCAGCAAGGGCTATTACCCGCAGGTGGACCGGCACGGCATCATCGTGGACGAACGCTTCAACGGTGGCGGGTTCATCCCCGACTTCTTCGTGGAGCGGCTCATGCGCAAGACCTGGACCTACTGGTCGAGCCGCGACGGCGAGTCGTTCCGCACACCGGGCCAGAGCATCGACGGACCGAAGTGCATCCTGGCCAACGAATACGCGGGCTCAGGCGGTGACTGCTTCCCGTTCTATTTCCGCCAGCAAGGAGTGGGGCCGATCATCGGCAAGCGCACGTGGGGCGGGCTCGTGGGCATCTCGCGCTCGCTGCCGCTGGTGGACGGTGGCTCGGTGACGATGCCGGACTTCGGCATCTACGGCACGGACGGCCAGTGGATGATCGAGAACCACGGCGTGGAGCCGGACATCGAGGTGGAGAACACGCCGGAGTCGGGCGTGGACGGGCGCGACCTGCAGCTCGAGCGGGCGATCGAATGGACGCTCGATCAGCTCAAGCGGAACCCGGTCGTGCGTCCGCCGCATCCGCCGTACAAGAAGCAGTGAACGTCACGTTTCTCGACCGGCATGCTGGCGGCTGCGAACACTCTCAGCCGTTGGCGGCGGTCCGGGGCCGTCCGGGGCGGTCCGGGGTGGCCCTGCTTGCTCAGTTGTTCAGCACGATGATCCGGCCGGCGTCCTTCTGCACGCTGCTGCGCACGAAGTACACGCCACGGGCCACCTTGCCGCCGCCATCGTCGGTGCCATCCCACAGGATCGAGTGCTCACCGGCCGGGAAGACGCGGTCAG
>JANNKI010000551.1:0-8163 GCA_031396225.1 bacterium
GCACGACGCGTTCGTTGCGAAGCTCCTGCCGGCGATCGCCCAGATCATGAAACAGGGCGATCCGGCGCAATACGGCACGTACATGGGTCCGGTGGCGAGCGAGCGCGCCATGAACGGCATCCTGCGCTACATCGAGGCCGGCAAGCAGGAGGGTAAGCTGCTGCTCGGCGGCGGGCGCGTGCCGGGCGAGGCGGGCTGGTTCGTTGAGCCCACGGTGTTCGACGACGTCGCACCCAGCTCAAAGATCGCCCAGGAGGAGATCTTCGGGCCGGTGCTCGCGATCATCCGCGCCAAGGACTACGACGACGCGCTGCGCATCGCGAACGGCACCGATTTCGGGCTCACGGGCGCCGTTTACACGAAGAACCCGGCCAAACTGCAACGCGCACGCGAGGAGTTCTTCGTGGGCAACCTGTACCTGAACCGCAAGTGCACCGGCGCGATGGTCGGCTGTCACCCGTTCGGCGGCTTCAACATGAGCGGCACCGACAGCAAGGCGGGCGGGCGCGACTACCTGCTGCTCTTTCTGCAAGGCAAGAGCGTGGCCGAGAAGATCGGCTGACCCCGCGTCAGATCACCGGTAGTAGATCTTGACCCGGCCCCACGTGCTGCGCCGCGCGGGATCCACGTAGCCTTGGCAAGCGTGCGAGTGGTGGGAGTAGAAGTACTGCTCGTCGGTGGCATCCACGTACCCGTCGCAATCGAAATCGGCGGTCGGGTCCGAGGTGCCAAGCTTGGCCGCGAACGTCGGGTCGTCCGCGCCGATGACGCTGACCACGGCGCCGTCGCCGTCCTGGTCGGGCGAGGCGAGCGCGTAACTCGCCAATAGCACGCCATCGGCGTAGAGCTTCACTCCGCCCGCGCCGCAGACGCCGCCCACGCGGAGCGGGAAATCCACTCGGCCCGCCGCATCGGTGATCATGCGCGCGCGTCGGAAAGTAACATCATAGACGTACGGATCCACTCCGCCGAACGTGCAGACGAATGCGCCCGCGCATCCGGAGAAGTCGATGTCCACGGAGGAGCCCGCGATCGGGTTGGACGCGAAGTCGCGCACGATGACGATCATGTGAACGTCGCCAAGGGGGCACGGAGCGAAACACACGGGAACGGTCGAGATGGGCGCCGGTGCGGGCACGCCAGCGACGACGGGCGTGACGCTCGCGGCGAGCAGGAGGGCGGCGAGCAGAGCGCGGGAGCGGGGGATCATGGCAGCCTCCGGGACGGATGCGGTATGCAATGACGACCCGCCAATCCTAGCACGCGGGGAATGGGCTCTGGGATCGAAGAATGCGGCCGCGCTCAGGCTTTCTTGCGGGCCCGTTTGGCTGGAGCGGCCGCACGGCCGCGAGGCGCAACCGCCCGCTTCGCCTTGGCGCCCACCGGCTTCCCGTTGGCCGCCGGCCCGGCCGAGGCACCCGTCGACCTGCCCCGCCGCTCGCGCCGCCACATGTCGAACTCCGCCCAGGTTCGCGTGTTCCACACATGCTCGCGGGTGAGCCCCGCGCGGCGAGCCTGGAACACGCCGAACTGTAACTGGTCCAGTTGTCCGACGGCATGAGCGTCGGTGTCGATCACGAACCGGCAACCTCTCTCGAGCGCCAGCCGCGCATTCACATCCGAGAGATCCAGCCGGTCGGGCGAGGCGTTGATCTCCATGGCCACGCCGCGCGCGGCCGCTTCTGCGGCGACGCGCTCCACGTCGAACGCCACCGGCTCGCGCGAACCGATCAAGCGGCCGGTCGGATGCCCGAACACGTGCACGGCGGGATGCGACACGGCGCGCAGCGCGCGCGCGGTGGCTACGTCGGGGTTCTGCTCGAATCGCGAGTGGATGGAGACCACGACCCAGTCGAGCAATGCCAGCGTGTCGTCGTCCAGGTCCAACTCGCCGTCGGCGAGGATGTCCACCTCGAGGCCGTGCAGGAGGCGCATGCCGGGATGCCGTTTGCGAGCGGCCTCGATCTCGCCCACCGACTTTCGCACGCGCGCGGCGTCGAAGCCATTGGCCATGGCGAGCGCCTTGCTGTGCTCGGTGATCGCCATGTACTCGTAGCCGCGCGCGATCGCGGCCTCGACCATGGCGTCGATGGAATCGCGCCCGTCGCTGCGCGTGGTGTGCATGTGCAGGTCGGCGCGCAGGTCCTCGAGCTCCAGCAGTCGCGGCAGCCGGTCGGCGCGCGCCAGCTCGAGTTCGCCACGGCTCTCGCGCAGCTCGGGCGGCACCCATGCCAGGCCGAGCGCGCGGTACACGTCCTCCTCGGTGCGTCCGGCCACGGTACGGGTACCTTTCGTGAGCCCGTACTCGTTCAAGCTCATGCCCTTCTCGATCGCCAACCTCCGGAGCTCGATGTTGTGCTCCTTGGAGCCCGTGAAGTAGAGCAGCGCCGCGCCGAAACTCTCCTCGGGCACCAGTCTGAGATCTGCCTGGAGCCCGGCGGCGAGTCGCACGCTCGACTTGGTGTCGCCGCGACCAAGCACGTCGGCCACCGACTCGTGCAGAGTGAACGCGTGCATCACCTGCGTGACGTCGCCGCCACAGACGAGCACGTCCAGGTCGCCCACGGTCTCCTTGCGCCTGCGGAACGAGCCGGCCAGCTCCACGTGACGCACGCCTGGGAGCGCGCGCACCCGGTCGGCGAGTGCGTGGGCCAACGGCCACGCCTCGGCGAGCAGCATGCGCCCCGACCACTGGGACGCGGTGGCGAGCGCCTTCAGCACGTTCTGCTCCACCTTCTCGCCGAAGCCCGGCAGGTCGCGGAGCTTGCCGGACCTGGCCGCCTTCTCCAGCGCGTCGCGTGTGCGGATGCCGAGCGTGTCGAACAGCGTCTTCACGCGCTTGGGCCCCAGCCCCTGCAACTCGGTGAAGCCCACCACGTCGGCCGGGTACCTGCCGAGCAGCTCGTCCATGATGGTCGTATGGCCCGAAGCCACCAGCTCGCGGATATTCTGCGCAATCCCCTTGCCGATGCCGGGCAGCGCCTCGAGCGCGCCGGGCTCGCCCACGATCGCGGCGAGCGACTCGGCGTGGTTCTCCACGACGCGCGCACCTTCCTTGTAGGCACGCACGCGGAACGTGTTGGCGCCGTCGATCTCGAGCATCGTGCCGATGCGGGCGAGCGCGCGGGCGATGTCGGCGTTGGTCATGGCGCGGCTCAACTCTGCTCGCCCACGAGCTTCAGGAACGCGCGCTCGTCGATCACTTTCACGCCGAGTCGGCGCGCATCCTCCAGCTTGGATCCCGCGCCGGGGCCGGCCACGACGAGCGTGACTTTCCGGGAGAGCGTCCCCGCGATGCGCGCGCCGTGTCGCTCGGCGAGGCGCTGGGCGTCGGGGCGTGGCATGGTCTCCAGCCCGCCCGTGAACACCACCACCTGGCCGTCCAGCGCTCGCGGACCCTCGGGGCGCGCCTCGAACAACGGCTTCACGCCGGCCCGGGTGAGCCGATCCAGCACCTTGCGGTTTCGGGGATTGGCGAAGAAGTGATGCACGCTGGTCGCGACCTCGGGGCCGATGCCGCGGATCTGCTGCAATGATGATTGTGAGGCCTCGCGGAGCTCGGCCAGCGAACCGAAGTGACTGGCGAGGAGGCGGGCCACCGTGTCACCCACGTGCTCGATGCCCAGCGCGAACAGGAACCGGTCGAAGCGCGGCCGCTTGCTGGCCTCGATCGCGGCGAGCAGGTTCTCGATGCTCTTCTCGGCGAAGCCCTCGAGCTGCACGAGATGAATGGGCGTCAACTGGTAGAGATCGGCCAGGTCCTTGATCAGGCCGCGCTCGAGCAACTGCTTCACCGTCTTGCCGCCGAGCCCGGCGATGTCCATGGCGCCGCGCATGGTGAAGTGGGCGACGTGGCGCTCGAGCTGCGCCGGGCAGGCGAGGCCGTTCGTGCACAGGTGCGCCGCGCCATCGCGCACCACTTCGGAGCCACACACCGGGCACTTGCCAGGCAGCTCGAAGCGTTTGGCGCCCGGCGGCCGCTGGCCCAGCAGCACCTCCACCACCTCGGGGATCACGTCGCCCGCGCGCCGCACGCGCACGGTGTCGCCGATCCGCACGTCCTTGCGATCGAGCTCGTCCTGGTTGTGGAGCGTGGCACGGCTCACGGTGACGCCGGAGACATCCACCGGGCGGAGCTGCGCGACGGGCGTGAGCTTTCCGGTGCGGCCCACCTGCACCACGATGTCGAGGATCTGCGTGACCTCCTCGCGCGGCGGGAACTTATACGCCACCGCCCAACGCGGCGAACGCGAGCGCATGCCCAGTCGTGTCTGCACCGCGCGCTCGTCCAGCTTGATCACCACGCCGTCCACCTCGTAGGGCAACTGCTCGCGCCGGTCGCGGAGCCTGGCGTGGAACGTGAGCGCTTCCGCCAGGCCTTGGCAGCGCTGCACGTCGTCCTCGACGTGGAAGCCCCAGGCGCGCAGGGTCTCGAGCATGGCGTGTTGCGTGGGGAACGGGTGCGCTCCCCGCGCGGGTGCGTCGTAGCTCATGATCTCGTAGGCGAAGCAGTCGAGCCGGCGGCTCGCCGTGATGCTCACGTCCAACTGGCGAACGGTCCCGGCGGCCGCGTTTCGCGCGCTCGCGAACGGCTCCTCGTCGGTCTCGAGCAGCCGACGGTTGAGCTCGGCGAACGCCGCGAGCGGGATGAGCACCTCGCCGCGGATGGCCACGGTGCCGCGTGCGGACGGGCCATCGTCGCGCAGCCGCAACGGGATGGCGCGGATCGTGCGCAGGTTCTCGGTCACGTCCTCGCCGACTTCTCCATCGCCGCGCGTGGAACCGCGCGAGAGCACGCCATCCTCGTATACCAGCTCCACCGAGAGTCCATCAAACTTGGGCTCGGCCATGTACGTCACTTCCTCGGCGAACAGCCCCTCGTCGAGCCCCAGCCCCTTGCGGACGCGCTCGTCGAACTCGCGGACTTCAGTCTCGTGCATGAGCGAGTCGAGCGACAGGAGGGGTCGCACGTGCTTCACCTTCTTGAAACCCTCGCGCAACCCGCCGGCCACGCGCTGCGTGGGCGAATCCGGCGCGCGCAGGTCCGGATGCTCCTCCTCGAGCGCCTGGAGTTCTCGCAGCAGCTTGTCGTAGGCAGCGTCCGAGATTGCCGGCTGGTCGAGCACGTAGTAGCGGTGGTCGTGCTCGCGTATCTCCTTCGAGAGCGTGGCGACGCGTTGCTTCGCCTCGGCCTTGCTCACGCCGCGCTCCCGGCGCGGTCCAGGACGCGCGCGAAGTGGGCGGCGGTAAGTGGCATCACCGAAAGTCGCGTGAAGCGTACGAGTTCGGTCGAGTTGAGCACGTCGTCCGTGCGGAAGTCCGCGAGCGGCACGCTCGCCGCGAATGCCCGCACGGGCTTAAGGTCCACGACCACGCGCTTCGGGTCGCCGAGCTTGGGGTCGGGGTAGGGGCCGCGCACCACCTCGGCCAGGCCGATCGCCGACTTCTCCTGGCCGGTGTGATAGAGGACCACCGAATCCCCTTTCTTCACCGCGCGCAGGTGGATCAGGGCGGTCGCATTGGACACGCCTTCCCACACCACCCGCTTGTCGCGCGCGAGGTCGGCGTAGGAGTATTCGGAGGGTTCGGTCTTGAACAGCCAGTGGGCCATGGGGCGTGGACGTTAGCCCCGCCGAGGCCCCCACTACAAGGAGTGCCGGTGAACCTCTCGACCCTGCGTCTGGCCGCACTCGCCGCGCTCGTGCCGGTGTTGGTCGCGTTCGCGGACGCGCCATGGAAGACGTTTCGCCAGCGCTTCATCGCGCATCGCTGGGCCGAGCGCATGGTGCTGTTCTCGATCGAGCTGAACCTGGCGCTGCTGTGGGTGCTGGCCAAGTTGCTCGTGGGCCGCGACGCCGCGATTGCGCCGCCGGGCTGGGAAGCAGTGCTTGCCGGTGCGGGCGCCGGGCTGGCGTGGGCGGGGGCGCTGTTCGCCGTGTGGGCCAAGTTCACGCTCGGGCGTTGGTTCTCGGCGAGCTTCGGCGTCAAGCCGGGGCACGAACTCGTCACGCACGGGCCCTACGCGGTGGTGCGGCACCCGATCTACACGGGCACGCTGGTGATGGGCGCGGGCGTGGCCGTGGCCTGGGACAGCTGGTTGAGCGTGGGATTCGTGCTGCTGCTCGCGGTGCCGTTCGCGCTGCACGTCGCCATCGAGGAGCAGATGTTCGCCGCGCACTTCGGCGACGCATGGAGCGCCTACAAAGCGCGCGTGCCGAGCATGGTGCCAGGCTGGCGGCCGCGAACCGCTACGGCCACACCATCGCCGCCACGGTGACGACGCTGCCGTCGGGCTCCGGGCTCTCGGCGTAGGCCAGCGTCCGGCCCGGCCCGGGTTCGGCGCAGCGGAGCATGCAGTAGGTGGGCCCGAAGCCGCAGATGCGCGTGGCGTCTTCGCCCCGGGCAATGCTCTCGAACCAGGCGTCGGACTTGCCGCTCGCCGCCGCGGCGATGACCTGCTCGTCGGTGGCGCGCACGCGCTCGAGCGCTTCCTCGTCGAGCGGTGGGTCGCCAAAGCGCGGTCCCATGTGCGAGAAGTCCACGCCCGCCACGTAAAGCGTGCGGCCGCCCAGCTCCTGCTCGGTGTCGCGCACCGCCGCGATCAGCGTCTCGATCACCGGCTCCTCGCGAGGCCCCCTGCGGTCGTCGAGCAGCTGGTGGAACGCGCCGCACAGGATGGGCACCAGCGTGAACGCCCGGTGGCGGAGTCGGCGCTGCAGGTACATGAGCTGGAACTCGATCGAGTGCTCCTCGCGGTGCGCGAGTTCGCGGCGATAGGCGCTCGCGCCGAGCCGGGCCGCGACGCGGTCCACGAACTCGGTGTCGCACGCCACCTGCCCGAACGGAGTCTCGAAGCGCTTGCGCGTGAGCGCCACGAAGTCGTCGGCCAGCTGGTGCCCGGTCCCGAACACCACCACGCGCAGCGGCATTTCCACCTCGGCGCCGAGCTCGAGATAGGCGCGCGCCATCACGTGCCCCTCGCGGCGCGGATCCAGGTGCGGCGACAGGATGGCGCGCGGCAGCGCCGCCGGCGCGGCTGGCGATTCGCCGGCCGTGGCCATGCCCTGCTCCGCCAGCGCGAACTGCTCGTCGACGAAGCTTTCGAGCGCCTGGCGCTCGTCGGGGTAACACACGCCGTCGAGCGCCGCGGGACGCACCTCGAGCGCGTGCCACTCTTGCTGCACCACGGCGAGCGCCGCCTCGAAACGCGGAGAATGCAGCAGCAGCATCTCGTCCAGCTTGGCGATGAACTCGCGCACGATGTTCCCCACGCGCAGGTCCTTGCTCTCCTGCATCACCAGCGCCTGGATGTCGGTGAGCGACGTGCTGCCGTCCAGTAGTTGGAGGATCGCGAGCGTCTCGAACCCGAGCACGGGTTGCCCCGGGGTGATGCCGAGCGGGTCGCTGATCACCAGCAGATCGCGATCGCCGTCTCGCACCGGCGCGATCTGGACGGGCCGCAGCCTCGGGTATTCAGGAAGATCGTCGTGCGTCTCCACCGAAGCGCCCGGCGGTAGGATGATGCGCGGCTTCTCCGAGGGTTCGCGCTCGGAGCCAGGCACGATGAGCCGAGAGGGCCGGGCCGGCGGCTCGTTCGGGTCGAACACCATGGGGGATCCCTCGGGGGCATCGGGAGAGACGTGCGGCGCGGACCGGGGGGAGGATAGCGTTGGCGCGGGGGGCCGCTCAAGCGTGTCGAGCCAGCGTGCATTCTGGCCGCGGTTGCTTCAAGATGCGGCCGCGATGACCACCACGGCGATGGGTAAGCTACTCGAGTCCTACCTCACCGATCTCGAGGGCGAGAAGGGATTCTGGCGCGGCAATCGGGACAAGGTGCCCGTGTTCGTCTTCAGCGACGACGAGCATGACCGCATGCGCCTGATGGCTCCGATCGGCGTGGTCGAGGAGCTGGATCCCGACCTGCTGCACGTACTCTTGCAGGCGAATTACGACCGCGCGCTCGACGCGCGCTACGCCATGCGCAACAACGAGCTCTGGGCTGTGGTCGTGCATCCGTTGGCCACGCTCGCCACCGACGACCTGCCGAGTATGTTCGACCAGGTCGTGCTGCTGGTGAAGAACACAGGCACCACCTTCGCCTCGACAGAGCTGGTGTTCCGCTCGTTCCCTGACGACATGGTCCTCGAACCCGCGGACGACGAA
>JANNKI010000279.1:0-2754 GCA_031396225.1 bacterium
ACGCTCGTTGCCGCACATCCCCAAGCCCCCCGCACGGCCCCCCGAGGACCCCCATGAAGCGCTTGGCTCCCCTGTCCCTCCCGGTCTCGCTGCTGCTGCTCTTGAGCCTCGCGGCCGCGCTCCCGTCGTCAGCGCAGGCCCCCGAAACGCCGCGCCCCCGGCCCGCGTCGCGACCGGCGACCGGCGTCCCGAAGCCGGTGGACCCGAGCAAGCCCGTCCCGGGCAAGTTCACGCACCCCAAGCTCAAGGGCTGGATCAACGACGTGCCGGATACCGGGCAGTTCCTGCCGGACTCGGTGTGGCTGCTGCGCGTGGGGCCGCGCGTGACCACCGTGCGCGACTACCTCGAGAGCTGGTTCACGTCCTACCCCGAGTATCGGCCGTCACAGGACAGCTCCGGCCGCGTGCAATTCCTCAAGACGCTGATGAACCGCGACGTCATGGGACTCACGGCCCTGGCGCAGGAGCGCACGCTCGGGTTCGAGGAGCGGCTCGCGATACGCGAGACCCGGCAGCGTTCGCTGGCGAACGCCGTGTACAAGCGATTCGTGACCGACTCGGTGCAGGTGAGCGACGCCGAGGTGCGCACGCTGTGGGAAACCTACCAGTGGCTGCAGCACTTCCGGCACATCTTGGTGACGGACCGCAACCTGGCCGAGCGCGTGCGGCGCGAGTTGATCTCCGGCCGCATCGCGTGGGCCGCGGCCGTCAAGAAGTACTCCGTCGCGGCCAATGACAAGGCGAGCGACGGGGACCTGGGCTGGGCCCGCCGTGAATCCATGGAACCCGGTATCGCCTATCGCATCTTCGGACTCAAGCCCGGCGAGATCTCGCAACCCGTGCAGGACCGCGAGGGCTGGCACATCGTCCAGTCCGTCGAGCGCAAGCCGACTTCGCCACCCGACCTCCGCGCCCTCGAACGCGTGCTACGCAGCCGGCTTGCCGACGAGCGGGCGGCCGAGCGCTCCGAGAAGCTGCTGGCGCTGCTCCGCGTGAAGCACGGCATGGTGTACGACTCCGCCAACGTCCTGTTCGCGTCGAGCCGGTTCGGCGAGACCATGAAGATCAAGCAGGAACCCATGGGCGCCACGTTCGAGATTGACGGCTCGGTCCCCGAGTTCGTGGACGCGGACACGTCGCGAGTGCTGGCGCGCTGGAAGGGCGGTCGCTACACGCTGGGAGCGCTGGTACACACGTACGGTGAGATCCCGGCGGTCCTCCGGCCGGCGCTCAACTTCCCGGACGCCATGTTCGGTTTCATCGAGTCCACCGTTCTCGAGCCGGGAATCGCCGAGTACGGGGCCGAGCAGGGCCTGGAGAAGGACCCGCTCGTGGCGGAGCCCGTGCGACGCAAACGTGAGGAACTGTTGGTGGAGCGCATGTACGCGGACTCGGTGGGGTCGCGCGTGTGGGTGAGCAAGGACGAGCGAAAGGCCTACTACCAGAAGAACCTGCCACAGTTCTTCACCTATCCGTGGGTGCAGTTCGCCGCGCTCGTGCGAGCGAGCAAGGCCGGCGCGGACTCGGTGGAGCGCGCGCTGCGCTCGGGCGTGTCGGCGTTCGCGCTGCTGGCGGCCGACTCCGCCGCCGGGCGAGTCTCGGGCACCGTGCAGGTTCGCAACCAGCATGAGGAGGGCGCGTACCACAAGGCGCTGTTCGAGGAGATGCGCCCGGGCGACCTCCAGGTGCGCGGCCCCGACAAGAACGGCGACTACGCCATCCTCCAGCTCATCTCGTACAACCAGGGCCGCCAGCTCTCCTATGAGGAGAGCGAGGGCATGATCGACGCGTCACTGCAGAACATCAAGGCGGACGATGCGGTCCAGGCCATGATCGAACGCCAGAAGAAGCGTTTCGAGATCGCGTGGCGCCCCGAGTTGGTCATGCTCATCAAGCTGGTGGACCCCACGCTCGACTGATCGTTCGCTGGCTCACGACGGACGCGACTCGCCTGAGGGGCGGGTCGGGTCCGTTCTCGCATCCGGCCGGAGCGTGCCGGGCGAAGCGTCACCGTCCCGGTGGCGCCTTCGGCGCCGCCATGGGTCTGGCCTTCGGCTTCCACGCTTCAACGCGCGGGCCCTTGAAGGGTTCGCACAGCGCGTGGGGCCCGCCGAACGCCACGAAGCGCTCGCCGCGCCTTACCTGAGGCTCGTCCTTGGGACCGAACGCAAGCGTGGCCATGCCCCACTCCACGCACACCGGCTGCTCGCAGCCGGCGAGCGCGCGTTCGGGCCGGTGACGCAGGATCACGCGGCAGAGCGTGTAGATCGCGTCGGCCGCGATGGGCCCCGAGCGCTCGTAGGGCACGGCGAACACCATGCGCAGCCTCGCCGCGGTGGGCGTGCGCTCGAGGATCACGAACCCCTGCCCGGGCACCGGGAACGGTTGCCGCCAGCCGAAGTCGGGCGCACTGGCCCACTCCACGCGCAGGCTGCCGGCGTTGGCCCCCCCCTTGCCCTCCATGTGCCACCAGGGGCCCAACGTGTCGGCAGCCGTGGCGCGGAACAGCAACTGTCCGGTGAACCCCGTGAAGCGCCCGGCCACGCGCCCGGGCAGGAACGACAGGTAGAGCGTGTCTTCGCTCGTCGAGTCGGCACAGACCGGCGTGCGAACCTGCCTGGCGCGCTTGCTCCCCCATGGCGCGTTCCACGACAGGAAGAGCTGGGCTTGGTCGACGTGCGCGCCTGCGCGCCGCTTGACCGCGCTGTCGGCCTGGGACAGGACGCGCTGCAGCCCACCCGGCGCGCGAAGCAG
>JANNKI010000281.1:0-3769 GCA_031396225.1 bacterium
GAGTCCGGCCTCGTACTGGGTCACACCGTGCGCGAGTTCGTGCCCGATCACGTCCAGGGACTGCGTGAAACGGCCGAAGATCTCGCCGTCGCCGTCGCCGAACACCATCTGACGGCCGTTCCAGAACGCGTTGTTGAACGCGCGCCGGTAGTGGACCGTGGCGTCCAGTGGCAGGCCGCGTCCGTCGATGGAGTCGCGCCCGTGCACTTCGGTGAAGTAGCGCCAGGTGGCGCCGAGCGCGTCGTACGCCTCGGTCACCGCCATGTCGTCGGTGGCCTCCTCACCCTCGTGCCGGACCAGCCTGCCGGGCAGCGAGAAGCCGCGATCCGCGTCGTACACGCTGCGGCGCGGGCCGTGGCCGGGGGTGGTGTTGAGCGGGGCGTGGCCGGGGGTGGTGTTGAGCGGGGCGAGCCCCCGCATCGCCAGGCGTTCTGTGCGCACTTCGAGTCCGAACGCGAGGCTCTCGCGCGCCCGTTCGGCGAGTCCCGGCCAGCGTTCATCTGAAAGTCGCGACAAGTGCAGGAACACGTGTGGCGGCACGATGGTGTGCGCCACCGGGCTCGACTCCGGCGAGACGGCGATCCGGCGCATGGGCACCTCCAGGTTCCCGCCACGCGGTCGTGGCGGCGCGTGCAGCGGGAGGGTCGCGACGCGCGCAGCGCTGATGCGTCGCGCTGACCCTTACGATTCCCGGGCGACGTGGGTTGCGCCATGCGAAGCGCATGCCGGCGCGCGGCGAACGCAGGAATCAGCAGCCTCACCCCCGCCCGAGCAAGCGCTCCACGAACCAGAAGCCTCCCGCGGCCGCGATGGCGAGCGCCAGCGCGGTGACGAGCCGCCGATGCGCGCTCCCGGACCGCCGCGCGAGCCACTCGAGCGGCGGTGCGGCCACCAGCACGATCGCGGCCTGCCCCAACTCGACGCCCACGTTGAATCCCGCGAGCGACCAGCCCAGCGCCTCGCGGGGCAGTCCGAACTCCGCCAGGACGCTGGCGAACCCGAAGCCGTGCACCAGGCCGAACGCAAACGCCAGTGGCGTGCGCAGGTCGCGCGCCGCGCCGCGCGAGCGCAGCGTCTCGACTGCGACGAGCACGATGGAGAGCGCGATGACCGGCTCCACGATGCGGCTCGGCGCGTGCACCCACCCGAGTGCGGCCACGGCCAGCGTGAGGCTGTGAGCGGCGGTGAACGCGGTCACCACCTTCAGGAGCCGCGCCACGCCGCCGCCCAGGAGCAGAAGTCCCAACACGAACAGGATGTGGTCGGGTCCGATGGCGATGTGGTGCACGCCGGCGGGCACGAACGTGCGCAGCACGGCGAACGTGCCGGCAGCCCCCGCGGCATAGACGCGCACCACGCGGTGGGTAGCGGTGAGCACGTCCTGGCGGATCAATCGATCTCCGCGATACACGGTGAGGAACGTCTCGTGCGTGGCCAGCTCGGGGAACACGGGACCGCGCACCTCGAGCGAGGCGGCCGGCGCGGGAAGCGAGGTGGTGCCCGTGAGCAGGACCCCGCGGCCGCGCGGGTCGGGCCGCGCCTGGGACCAGCGCCACTCGAGCGGCGCGCCGCTCAACCGCACGCTCCATCGGCGCGCGAGCGAATCCGCCAGTGCGGAGCCGGCGCGCGCGAGGAACTCCCGCTCCAGGAACCAGGCCGGCATCGGCACGCGCATCAGCATGGCGGCGTCGTCCTGGTGCACGGTGAGCGACGCGTCCACGCGTTCCCCCACCCAGCGAAGCTCGAGGTGCGCATAGGAGACGTCATGCGCTCGTGCGGGGAGTACCAGCAACGAGGTCGCAATCGCGAGCACGGCGACGGACAGGAGCACCAGCCCCGGAGCGGCGGAGGGCAGCGAAGCGCTGCGACGACACATGGATCCCCTCGTCCGACTAACTCTAGATCCGACCCAACATGACGACGGGACCCGAAGGCTTGTGATGGTCGGGGGAACCACCGCTCGCTTCGAGCGACAACGCGAAAGCCGCGACCGCTTCGACTCCACCCACGTTCTCCAGACGCACCACGGCGCGGCCATTCGCGTCCGCGCGTACCACGCCGAGACTGGTGGGTCCGCCTGCCGTGATGGCCCAGAGTTCGTAGTCGCGATCCGCGGGCAGCGTGAATCGCTGCGCCACCACGATGGCCCGGCGCGATGCCGGATCGAACAGCACCTGGGCTGCAAGCGTGCTGTCGCCGTCCGGCGTGACCGCGAGCCGCACCACGCGCGTCCCCGGAGACTCGAGCAGGGCGGCCCAGCGCCGCTCCTCCTCGAGCGTCTTCTGGAGCTCGGCCGACTGGGCGCGGGACTGGGCGAGTTGCCGGGCCGTGTCCTCGCCCCGCTGCCACGCGAACATGCCGGAGACGGCCAGCACGACCGCCGCCGCGGCCCAACCCCAAGCGGCCACGCTCCGGCGCGGTCGATCGGGCAACGTGATGACGCGCCCTGCCTCGCTCCCGTCAGCGGGTGACGCACTGCTGTCACGGGGTGCGGCGGCAGCCTCCGCCTGAACGGCCGCAAGCACGCGTTCGCGCACCCCCGCGGGCGCACGGTGTTGCGCCACGGACAGGGCCAGCACGATCGCACCGCCGGAGAGCGCGCGCAGCTCCGCCTGGCACACCTCGCAACCGGTCGCGAGATGCGCCTCGAGCTCGGCGCGGCTGGCGTCGTCGAGCACGCCCAGCACATGTGACGTGCACAGGTCCAGGTGTTCGTCGCGGTGGCGGCTCATGGCAGCACCTCCACGGGCACGCGTTCGCGCAGCTTGAGCAGCGCCTGGCGCGTCCACGACTTGACGGTGCCGAGCGGTGCGTCGAGGCGCGCGGCGATCTCGGTCTGCGAGAGCCCCTCGAAGTAGGCGAGCTCCACGACTTGTCGCTGCTGAGGCGCAAGGGCGGTGAGCGCGGCAGTCACGTCCTTCTTGAGCATGCGGCGTGCGTAGCCGGTTGCCGGGTCCGGCGACTGCGGCGCGGGTTCGGTGGCGGCCTCCTCGGCGGCGGCGGTCTCGGCGCGTCGCCGAGAGCCGAGGCTCCGCACGCGGTCGAGCGCACGGCTTCGCGCGATGGTCACGAGCCAGGCTCCGACGGCGCCTCGGGCGGGATCATAGGTCGCAGCGGTCCGCCACGCCTGCATCCAGGTGTCCTGCAACACTTCCTCCGCGTCAGCCCCGGCCCCGACGATGCGCGCCGAGAGCGAATAGAGCAGGTCGCTGTAGCGGTCATACAGCTCGGCGAGCGCGCCGGAGTCGCGGGCCGCCAGCCGTTCAAGGCAGCGGCGATCCCGGTCGATCTCGGTCACGAGCGGCTCCCGTGCAAGTCATTCATCAATCGGGTTACGTGGCGAACCGGAAATCGGACCAACAGATCCTCGAAGGCTCGGTGGGACAGGGCGCTAGGACGGTGAGACACCATAGGAGAGGCCGACGCTCGCCGACAAGCCGCTGGCCCGGGTTTGTGCCCCACGCCGGTCGCTTGCGGTCGGGGCCCCCTTCAGCGCCGGGGCGAGATCCCCAGGGCCCTGAGCTTCTGGTAGAACGTGCTGCGCGGGATGCCCAGCCGGTTCGCCGCGCGCTCCACATGCTGCTCCTCGTCCAGCACCCTCTGGATGAAGGCGCGCTCCAGCTGTTCGAGCGTGTCACCGTCGAGGTCGGCGTCCCGGACCCCCGCGGGCAGGATGGCGAGGGCCAGGTGCCGGGGTTCGATCGGATCAGGGCCGGCGGCGAGGATCGCGCGTTCGAGCTCGTTCCTGAGTTCGCGCAGGTTCCCCGGC
>JANNKI010000589.1:0-2668 GCA_031396225.1 bacterium
GCGGCTTCCGCGCTCGATCGACGTCCTGGACCTGCGCAGCGCGGGCGTCTTCGGTCTGATGCGTGCCATCGAGAACTACGACCTGAGTCGCGGCACGCCCTTCGAGAGCTACTGCGCCACGCGCGTGCGCGGCGCGACCCAGGCAGGGCTCGAAGCGTGGGAGTACGTGGGCGTGACGCTCCGTCCCGGGAGGAACGTGCTCGAGTTGGCCCCCCCGCATGCGCGCGGTCGCGTGGCGGTGCGCGTCGTGGCCCCGGCCGCGCTCGGCAGGCTGGCGCTCGCGGGGCCACGCCTGGCGCCCGCCGACGGCCGGAGCTCGGCGTTGCTCACGCTTTCGGCGGTGGATTCGGCGGGCGTGCCGGTGGGCGCGCGCACGCTCGTCACGCTCGAGAGCTCGCTCGGACGACTGGCCGTCGACGACCTGGACCCCGCGCTCCCCGGCGTGCAGGTGGCAGTCGAGGGCGGCCGCACGCACGTGGCGCTCATGGCGCCGGCCGCACCCGGTCGCGCGCGCGTCACCGCCGCAAGCGGCACGCTGCGCACGATGACGGACGTGGAGTTCATTCCCGAGATGCGTCCGCTCCTCGCGGTGGGATCCCTCGAGGGCGTGGTGACGCTACAGGGTGTGCGCCGTCCGGCGCACGGACGCTCGCCGCGCGCGGGATTCGAGCAGCCGATCGGGCAGTTCCTCGCGGAGTCTCGCGACGGGCGCAACAGCGCCGGGGCGCGCGGCGCGCTGTTCATGAAGGGTCGCGTGCGCGACGACATGCAACTCACGCTCGGCTACGACTCCGATCGACCGGAGGACCTGCGCCAGTTCCGCGACCTCCAGACCGACCGCGGCTACCCGGTCCTGGGCGACGCCAGCGTGCGCGGCTACGATGCCCAGTCCACCGGACGGCTCTACGCGCGACTCGACCGACGCGACGCTTCGCTGCTCTACGGCGACCTCACCACCGGCGGCTCGGGTCGCTCGCTGGCGAACTACGCGCGCAGCCTGACCGGCGCCGCGGCGGCGTGGGGCAGCGCCGAGCGCGGCGGACGCGCGTTCACGAGTCGGGACCGCTCGCGCCACGCGATCGACGAGCTGCCGGGACGCGGCGTGTCCGGGCCCTACCAGCTCACGCGCGCGCCGATCGTGGAGCAGAGCGAGCGCGTCGAGGTGGTGGTGCGCGACCGCGACCAGCCCGCGGTGGTGCTGACCTCCGAGGTGCGCCAGCGATTCACCGACTACGAGCTGGATCCGCTCTCCGGCCGGCTGTTGTTCCGCTCGCCCGTTCCGAGCCTGGATGCGGCGATGAATCCCGTGTCGGTGCGCGTCACCTACGAGGTCCCCGACGGCGGTGCCCCCGCGTGGGTGCATGGCGTGGAGCTGCGCGAACGCGTGGGCCCCAAGCTCGAGGTGACCGGAACGTACGTGGACGATCACGACCCGGCGCAGCCGTTCGAGTTGCGTGGAGCGTCGGTGGTGGCGCGGCTGGCGACGAAGACCACGCTCGAGGGCGAGTGGGCCGTGACGCGCCGGTTGATGGGAGGTATCGAAGCCGCGGGGGTCGGCGATGCCGGGCGCGCCGAGTTGCGCCACGAGGGCACACGCACTCAGGCGCGCCTGTGGGGCATGACCGCGGCGGACGGTTTCACGAATCCGGGCGCGGGGCTCGCGGGTGGGCGCACCGAAGCGGGCGGGCGCCTTGCCACGCGCCTGGCCGAGCGCACGCGCTTGACCGCCGAGGCGCTGTTCAGCGCCGATGCCTTGGGACGCACGAAGCGCGGCGGCCTGCTCACGAGCGTGGATCGCACGCTGTCGCCGGCGTGGCGTGGCGAGCTGGGCGTGCGCGTCGTGGGCGAGACGCGCGCGACCGGCGCCGCCGAACCCCTCATGACCTCGCTGCGCGCGCGGCTCCTGGGCCAGTGGCCCCGGCACCCCGAATGGAGCGGTTACGGCGAGTTCGAGCAGGACACGCGTGCGGCCGGGCGGAGACTCGCCGCCCTGGGCGGCGAGTACCGCTTCAACGCCCGCGGACGCGCCTACGCGCGCCACGAGCTGGCGTCGTCACTGACCGGTCCGTGGTCGCTCTTAAGCGGCGAACAACGCCTGGCCACCGTGGCTGGCGTGGACGCGGCACTCGCCCAGGACGCGCACGTGTTCAGCGAGTACCGGCTGGCCGACGCATTCGCCGGCCGCGAAGCGCAGGCCGCGGTGGGACTGCGCAACGCCTGGCGGCTGGCGAGCGGCATGCGCGTGGGCGGGGCGTTCGAGCGCGTGAATCCGTTGCGTGGCGCACGCGCCGGGGCACCTGCGCAAAGCGCGGGTGGGGGCCCGAGCACGGCGCTCTCGGGCAGCGTGGACTGGGCGGAGGACCCGCGCTGGAAGGGCTCCGCGCGCATGGAGGTGCGCTCGAGCCGCGCGGCCGACCAGGTGCTCCAGACCATGGCGGCCGCGGTGAAGCTGGATTCGTCGTGGACCGCACTCGGCCGGCACGCGCTCACGTTCGGCGGCTCGGCCGCCGGCACCGGGCGCGAGGCGCGCGAACAGCTGCAACTGGCGCTCGCGTTCCGCGACCCGGGCGGTCCGCCGCGCGCGCTCGGCCGCTGGGACGCGCTCGGGCGCTGGGAACTGCTCTACGAGCGCTCGCCCGGCGCCGGCCTGCGCCATCGGCGCCTGGCC
>JANNKI010000621.1:0-2567 GCA_031396225.1 bacterium
GCCCCGCGCGCCCCGCGCGCGCCCGAGTCGCCCCGCGAGCTGTCCGAGGAGGAGATGCAGGACAAGCTCAAGGAGATGGAGATCGAGGGCTTCGAGGGCATGAACAAGCTGAAAGAGTTGAAAGGCCTCGAGGGCATGCAGAGTTGGTCCAGTGACGACGGGCGCACGTTCGGGTTCTCGTCCATGGGCCGTGGCCGGCTCGGCGTGCGCGTCGAGAAACTCTCCGACGACCTGGCACAGGCGCTCGGCTCGACCGGCGACCAGGGCGTGCTGGTGGTGGAGGTGATCGAGGACACGCCGGCGCAGAAGGCCGGGGTGCGGGCGGGCGACGTCATCGTGAGGGTGGGCGGCGAGACCGTCTCGGATCCCGACGGCCTGGTGAAGGTGCTCCGCGCCCAGGACGGCAGGGTCGATATCGTGCTGCTGCGCAGGGGGCAGCGCCGCACCATCCAGGCCGAGCTGGAGAGCCGCTCGACGACGCGGTCGTGGCCCTCCGGTCCTGGCGCGCGCCGGTTCAACGCGCGAATTCCGGAACCCGGCAAGGCGCCTCAGGTGTATCGATGGAGGGCGAAGGACGAGGCGGGGAACGAAGACCTGCGCGAGGAACTTCGCCAGCTCCGGCGCGAACTGAAGGAACTGCGCGAGCAGATGAGGGAGAAGCGGTAACAGCCGAGGCAGCATTCCGAGCGGCGTCCCCAGCGGCGCGAGTATCGCGCTGCGGTGCCTGCCCCCCGGCCGCCGTCTCGGGGGGGCGTCGTTCCATCCGACCGACACCGAAAGGTGCCAGCATGGGGCGAAGTGAGGTCGAGTGGTGCAGCGCGGCGCCCCCCACGAGTCGTCGGGTATTCGCCGGTCCGATCCGGGACGTCGGACCGGCGAATCGCGTTTCTGGCACCGTGAGTGGCGTTTGGCGGCGGAGGACAGCTCCGACAGCGTCCACTACACTCGCGCTCACATGCCCTTCACTCCTTCATTCTGCCCACGCTGCGCCACCGCGATGGCGGTGGCGGATGACCACGGGATGGCGCGGCCCACGTGCCCGGCGTGCGGATACGTGTGGTACCGAAACCCCGTGCCGGCGGCGGGCGTGATCCTGGTCGAGGCGGGACGCGTGTTGCTCGTGCGGCGGCGCTGGGATCCTCGCGCGGGGGCGTGGTGCCTGCCGGCGGGGTTCATGGAGGCGGGCGAGCACCCGGAGCAGAGCGCGGTGCGCGAGCTGCAGGAGGAGACGGGCGTCATCGCGCAGCTCACGGGGCTCTTCGGCGTGTACGCCGGCTTCGACGACCCGCGCGTGCGCGCCGTGCTCATCCTGTACACCGGCGACGCCACGGGGGGCGAGCAGCGTGCGGGCGATGACGCCATCGAGCTCGGGTGGTTCCCGCTCGACGCGCTGCCCGAGGACCTGGCGTTCGCGTCGCACCGCCAGGCGCTCACGGAGCTGTGCGAGCGGCGGGGCGGGAACGCGAGCAGTTAGCCCCGCATCTCGAACGGCCCGAGGCCGCGTTGTGCGGTGGACACAGGCACCGTCAACTCCGGCTGCGACGGAGAGTTCACCTGCACCGCGAAGAGACCCGGCTCGTGGCCGTTGTGCGGCGATTCCGTGGCGGGCGTGTCGTTCGTTCCCACGGCCACGTCGGGCTCCCCGCCCTGTGCCGCTTCGCGCGTCCCCAGCGCCAACGACAGCACGGCACTCGCCATCATGGCGCGGTCCAGGTCCGTCTCGTCGAACGCCTGGCCGTCGCGCTTGTTGCTCAGGTTCAACACACCGAGCAGGCGATTCTTGTGCACCAACGGCACCGACACGAACGAGTCGGAGTTGTAGGTGTCCACGCCGGTCGGCCGCACGGGAGAGGCGTCGCCGCCCTTGCGAACGAGCACGGGCTTGCGGTGGTGCGCCACCCAACCCGCCACGCCCTGGCCGAGCGGCTGCCGCACGCGCCCGGCCATGTTGGGGTCCATGCCGCGGTGCGCCGAGATCTGCAAGTGCTGGTCATCCACGCGCATGAGGCTACAACGGTCCACGGCGAACGCCTCGCAGAACCGCTGCACCAGCGCGCGTGAAAGCAGCGACGAGTCATGCTCCAGTTGCGACGCCTCGAACACCTCGCGCATGAACTCCAGGGTCTCGTGCTGCTCGTTCAGCCGCCGCTGCGTAATGGCCAACTGCGAGAAGGCATCGTGCAGGTGCTGGCCGGCCTCGGAGCCCTGGTCCTCGAGCGAGCGCATCTGCTGGCGCAGCACCTCGAGCTCGGCGCGCTCTCCGTGCGCGCTGTGCTGCAACCGCTCCAGCTCGCGGCTGATCAGTTCGATCCGCTCGGACTTGAGCCGGTTGTCGTGGGCGAGCGCCGTGGCCTCGGTCTCGAGCTGTTTCACGCGCTCCTGGAACGCTCCCTGCACGCGGCGGGACTGGTCCTCTGCCGCGCGCGCCTCGGGGGCCCGGCGTCCGTCGTCGTTCATGCGCCGGGCGATCGCCACGGCCGCCATGGTGCGCATGGCGAGCACGGTTTCGATCGCCGATGCCGAGAATGCGTTCTTGTGCGGGGACACGATCAGCAGCAGGCCGAGCA
>JANNKI010000285.1:0-2268 GCA_031396225.1 bacterium
CGGTGCTCGCCGCGATCCAGAAGGCGGCGGAGTACGCCGGGCTCCCGTACACGCTCTACGTCGCGAGTCGCGCCCCGGGTGGGTTCGTGCCGGTGATTTTGTCCGACGGGAACCGGCACGCCTACTACCAGGGAATCGTGCTCACGACCGGGACGCTCGCCCGCTTCGATGGGACGTCGTGGTGACCCGCTCCCCAACGCTGGTGCAATCGTAGTCGGCATCCTGCCGGTTTCGTGATGCGAAGCCCTGTTTTCGGATGAACCGGCCAGGAATCGGCGTCGTGGGAGAGGATCCAAGGCCCGAACCAGCCCACTGAAGCCAGCGCCACGTCGGGCCGATAACCCGTTCACCGGCCGCGCTTCGGATCGACGTCCCGCCTAGCGGGTTGAAGGGAGACCTCCTATGACCATGAAAAGTGCCTCGACGAGTCGGGTGCTCAAGCTGAGTGTTGTTCTCGCCCTGTTCGCCGGCGTGAGCGCCGCACATGCCGGTGAGCCGACGGACGCTGTGGCGGCGCAAAGCCAGCGCGCCCGCAACGGAGCCGGCTTGCAGATCAGCTCATGGCAGCCGGACGAGCCCGCCGGTTACCGCAACTCTGAGTCGATCGCGCTCCAGGGCTATCTCCAAAAGGGGCTCGATCAGCACCTCGCCTGGGAGAACACGCTCGGGTACTGGCGGCGCACGAGCTCCTGGACGGAGTCGCAGCCGATCGTCGGCACCACGAATCGTGAACTCCAGACCCATCTCGTGCCGACGCTGACGAGCCTTCGCCTCTACCCGTTCACGACGTCCGCGAACCCCGTCGAGCCGTACGTGAGCGCGGGCTTGGGTGCCGTACTTGGGCTTCAGCAGCAGAAGGCATCCGGGAGCCTCTCGCCCGCCGAAGCGACCTCGATGCACGCCGGGCTCGGCCTGCGTGCCGGCGTGGGCGTGAACGTGCGAGCGAGCGAGGCCTTTGGGTTCACGGCCGGTGGGCACTTCGAGTCCGCGAGCTTCAGCCAGGAGATGGCGGGCGACCGGCTCTATAAAGGCTGGGGCGTGGACCTGGGACTCGCGTACCGATTCCAGTACCGCTGAACCCCGAGCGGTTGCGTAAGCCCCGCCCCAGCAGGGACAGTAGCGCTCATGGTCCCACAAGCCGTGCTCGTGTTCGGCTCCGGCCACCTGGCGTCGCGCGTGTGTGCCCTGGCGGCCACGCGAGGCCACTCCCCTGTTCGCATGGCGGAGGATCGACTCGTCGGGCAGGGCGAACTGCCCTCGCGCTTCGAGACGATCAGACGGGCGCTCGCGGGCGTTGATCTGGATGGTCTCTCCGCAGCGATCCTGGTGGACGACCGCGACGAGCGGAACCTCGAACTAGCGATCACGCTGCTCTCGATCAACGCGCGTCTACCGGTCGTGATGTCGATGTTCAACGAGAACATCGGCCCCCACCTTCAGGCCGCGAATCCATCGCTGCGCATACTCAATCCCGCGCGGATCGCCGCGCCGGTGTTCGTGGACGCTCTCGAAACCCCCATACGGCACGAGCTTCGCTATACCCCCCTGCCGACTACGGACCGACGAGCACCCGCCCGCGCGGACCGGCTGATCTGGAGCCTTATCGCCGGCTTTGCCGCGCTCGTGATCGCTGCCACCACCTACTTCCACCATGCCGAGCACCTGTCGTGGCTCGACGCGTTCTACTTCGTCGTGGTGACCACGGCTACGGTGGGCTATGGCGACGTTTCGCTGCTTCACTCGAGCACCGCGAGCAAGGTGGCAGGAATCACACTGATCCTCGCCTCGACGGCGTTCATATGGATGATCTTCTCGCTAACCGTGGATCGCATCATCAAGCGTCGCGTGCAGACAGCACTCGGTCGCCACACGCACACGCAGCGCGGTCACGTCATCCTGTGCGGCGCCGGCCGGCTTGGACGGCTGGTGGGCGAGTCTTTGCTGGTGCGTGGCGAGCGCGTGCTCGTGGTGGAGCAGGACGAGAACTCCGAGGCGGTGGAGTACCTGCGCGTGCTGGGCGCGGATGCTTATTTCGGCGACGCGCGCTCACCGCGCGTGCTGCAGGAGGCCGGCGTGCGCCACGCCAAGGCCCTCTATTCGCTCGTCGCGAACGACTTCGTCAACCTCGAGGTGGGTTTGAACGCTCGCTCGTTCGTCCCCGGGATCCGTCTCATTCTGCGGATCTACGACGAATCCATGAGCCAGCGTATCAAGGAGCAGCTCGACATTCACCTCAGCTTCAGCATGTCGGCCATCGCCGACGAGAAG
>JANNKI010000286.1:0-2242 GCA_031396225.1 bacterium
CCGAGGCGCTGCTGCTCGCCGCTGCCGATCTGCGACTGCTGGCCAGCGATCGTGATCCCGCCGCACTCGCGTTCGCGCGCGAGCGCCTGGCGCGTTTCGGAGGTCGGGTGACGTTCGTGCACGGCACGTTCCGCGACCTGCCCGCCGCGCATGCGGCGGCGAGTGGCGAGCGACTCGCCGGTGCCCTGTTCGACTACGGGATGTCGTCGCGACAGATCGACGATCCCACCCGCGGCATGAGCTACCGGCAGGAGGGGCCGCTGGACCTGCGCATGGATCCGAGCCGCGGCGAGACGCTCGCCGAGCGGCTGGCCCGGGTGACCGAGGAGGAACTGGCGGACGTGCTGCGCACGCACGGCGACGTGGTCCGGGCCCGCGCGCTCGCTCGCGCGATCGTGACGGCGACCCAGGCGGGCCAGCTCAACAACACGCGCCAACTCGCCGCGCTCGCCGCGCGCCTCCTGCGCGACTCGAGCCCTTCGGCCGTCGCGCCGGTGTTCCAGGCGCTCCGCGTGTGGGTGAACGACGAGATGGCGGACCTCGAGGCAAGCCTCGCGTGGTTGCCGGAGGCCATGGCCGACGGGGCCGTCGTGGTGACGCTGTCCTACCACTCGGGCGAGGACCGGCGTGTGAAGCAGGCGCTGCGCGGCCCGGCGCGTACGGTCTCGCGCCGCCTGCCGCCCTCGGCCGACGCGGCGCCGGGACCCTGGGAGGAACTCACGAAGCGAGTGGTGACGCCATCGGAGCAGGAGCAGCATTCGAACCCGCGTGCGCGCAGCGCGCGCCTCAGAGCCTTCCGGAGGAATCCGAGATGAGACAGGTCTGGAGGCACACCGTCCCGTCGTGGCGCATGTCCGACGCCCGTGGCCTCAAGCCGGGCTGGGTCCTGGGCGCGATCCTGCTGGTGGCCATGCTGCTGCTCGAAGTGTGGCAGCAGTCGGCCGTGGCGAGCCTCTCGGTGCGATCCGGGCGGGCCACCGACCAGCTCAAGCGCGCCAGCAACGACCTGGACTGGACCCGCGCCCAGCTTGACCGGAGCACGCGGCGGGCCGAGGTGGGTTCGCTCGCCTTCAGCGCAGGAGTGCGTCCCGCGGATGCCGCACAGGTGGTGTGGCTGCCCGCGGACTACCTCGAGGAGGACGGAGTCGCAGCGGACTCGGACGGTTCGCCCGCGCTGCTCGCCGCGGCGGGTCGCGCGCTCCAGTCGCTCGTGCCGGAAGCGAAGGCACGGGGTCGCCACGTGAATTGACCGAATCGCCGTCGTGGCGACCGGCAAGTCGTACCGGCCGCGTCACAGCACCGCGCAAGTGGGGCCGGCGGTCTGCGTGAACCGCCGTTCCATGGAGGGAACAGTTGGCCCACAAGGAGATGCGCAAGAGTCGGGTGCTGCTGGCTGCGGCCGGTCTATTTCTGGGGTTGTCCTGCCTGTGGGTGCGCGTCGCGGTGCTCCAGACCGCAATGCACGGGCATTACGCGGCTCGCGCGCGCGAGAACCAACAGCATCATCGCAAGATCCTTCCCCGTCGCGGCGTGATCACCGACCGCCGCGGAAAGGTGCTGGCGCACGACCTGGGTGTGAGCCAGGTCGCGGTCTACCCGCCGCAGCTCTCCGACCCCATGGCGGCTGCGCGCGTGCTGGCGCCCGTCACGCGCGAGTCGCCTGCGCGGCTCGCGAAACGTCTCAAGTCGCTCAAGAGCTACACCTGGATCGCGCGCGACCTGCCACCCGAGCAGGGGCAGCGCATCCGTGACGCCCGGATCGAGGGCGTCGTGGTCGAGGACGAGTCGCGGCGCTTCTATCGCCTGGGCGACGCGGCCTCGGAGATCCTCGGTCGCACGAATCGCGACAACGTCGGAGTCGATGGCCTCGAATACCAGTTCGAGAACCTGCTGGGCGGCCGCACGGGCTGGGTGACGATGGTGCCCACTGGCTCGTCTCGCATGAGTCTGTTGCTGCCCGGGGCAGAGGGCCGCCCGGCGCGCGACGGAGCCTCGCTCGAGCTCACGATCGACTCCGATCTCCAGTCCATCGTCGAGCACCACCTCGCACGCGCCGTGGACTCGCTGCGCGCTCAGCGCGGCTTCGCCGTGTTCCTGGACCCATGGACGGGCGAGGTGCTCGCGGCCGCATGCGCGCCGCACCTGCCGGCGGGCAAGTCCCGCAACTGGACGTTCACCGACCAGTACGAGCCTGGCTCGACGTTCAAGGTGGTGGTGAGCGGCGCCGTGCTCGAGGAGCATC
>JANNKI010000630.1:0-2294 GCA_031396225.1 bacterium
GATCGTGGCGCCGTATTCAGGCGCCATGTTCGCGATGGTGGCGCGGTCGGGCAGCGACATTCCGGACAGGCCGGGGCCGCAGAACTCGACGAACTTGTCCACCACGCCTTTCTTCCGGAGCATCTGCGTCACGGTCAGCACGAGGTCGGTGGCGGTGACGCCGTCGCGGAGCCGGCCGGTCAACTTGAAGCCCACCACTTGCGGTGTGAGCAGGTAGAGCGGCTGTCCCAGCATGACGGCCTCGGCCTCGATGCCGCCCACCCCCCAACCCACCACGCCCAGGCCGTTGATCATGGTGGTGTGCGAGTCCGTGCCCACGAGCGTGTCCGGGTACGCCACGGTGATACCGCCCACCTGCGACGTGAGCGTGACGCCGGCCAGGAATTCGAGGTTCACCTGATGCACGATGCCCGTGGCGGGCGGCACGACCCTGAAGTTCGAGAACGCCTTCTGCCCCCAGCGCAGGAACTCGTAGCGCTCCCGGTTGCGTTGGAACTCGATCTCGGCATTCCCCGCGAGCGCCGCGTGCGAGCCGAACAAGTCCACCTGAACGGAGTGGTCGATGACCAGGTCCACGGGGACGAGCGGGTTGATGCGGCCCGGGTCACCGCCCATCCGCTGCACGGCATCGCGCATGGCGGCCAGGTCCACCACGCATGGCACGCCGGTGAAGTCCTGGAGGATGACGCGCGCGGGCTTGAACGGCAGTTCCACGGGCTCGACGCCGGTGGCCTGCCAGCGGGCGAGGCGCTTCACGTCGTCCTGCGTGACCTGGTAGTCGTCGCAGGTGCGGAGCGCGGCTTCGAGCAGCACGCGAATCGAGAACGGCAGCCGGGAGAGTTCCACCCCCAACTGCGCCGCGAGCGCGTCCAGCGAATAGATGTGGACGGGGCCCGCGGGCGCGGCGAGTTGCTGGCGAACGCCGAAGGCGTCGCGAGGGGAGGCGTTCATGACGCGTCCTTTCCGGTTACGGCGGCGCACAGGGCCGCCGGGAAGACGGGGAGGCGCACAGGGCCTCCGTGAACGAGATCTATCCTATAGCATCGGCGAGCGCGGCGCAGGCTTGAGTGCGGGGGCCGGAGCTGGCTCCAAAGCCGGGAGCGGCGGGTGCTGCGCGGGGTAGTATGGGGGCCGCCGCCAGGGGCCCGCATCAGGCTGGCCGGGCAACGCGACTCTAACCACCGGAGGCCCCGGATGAATCGCCTCGCCGCTCGTGTGCTGGGCTTCGCGCTCCCCACGGTCAGCCTCGTCACCGCGCTCCACCTGGACAAGCAGGCCAGCGGGGGTGAAGCGCTGGATGGTGTCGTCTCGGGAGTGTGCTTCACGCTCCCGTTCGCCCTCGTGACGTGGGTGCGCTCGCGGCTTCAGGGCGGACGTGCGAGCGCGCCCTCGCGCGGCGCGGGACGCGAGTTCGCGCTGGGGATGTTGGCGGGCGTGGTGACCTGGGCCGCGGTGTGGCTCGGCTGGTCGATGCCCTCGGTGCAGGGCCTGCGCCCGCACGCGTTCGGCCTGAACTCCGCGGCCATGGCTGTCGCGGGCCTGTTGCTGCCGCCGGCAGGACGTTCGGAGCGAGGCCTGGCCCCGGCGGACACGGCGGGCGTTCCGGCCGGTACGCCCTGACGAGGGAGCTTCCCCGCACTTCTGCCCGAGCCGGCCGCGTCCGATCACCCGCTCCGGCACGCCATTCATCGCCCGGGCCCTGCCGTTCATCGGAAGGCCATGGCCGGCTGCCCGCCGTGCGGGCAGGATGAGCGCGATCGTTCACCCGCGGCGCCTCGCCGCCTCGCCTGCCCGCTCCGGAGGGATGGCCAGCATGTATCTCGTCCTCAAGCTCCTGCACGTCACCGCCGTGATCCTGTTCCTCGGGAACATCATCACCGGGCTCTTCTGGCATTCCCATGCCGCGCGCACGCGCGACCCGCGGCTGCTCCACCACGCCATGGACGGCATCATCCGCAGCGACCGCTGGTTCACGCTGCCGGGCGTGGTGGTGATCGTGGTGACCGGCGTTCTCGCCGCGCTCCAGGCCCGGCTGCCGCTGCTCGGCACGCCGTGGATCGCGTGGGGACTGGCGCTGTTCTCGGTGTCGGGCATTCTCTATGGTGCGCGCGTCGCTCCGCTCCAGCAGCAGATGCGCACGCTCGCGCGCGTCGGACTCCAGAGCGGCGAGTTCGATGCGCGTGGCTATTACGCGCTCGCGCGGCGTTGGGAATGGTGGGGAACGGCCGCACTCCTCACACCGCTCGTGGCACTCGTGCTGATGGTGCTGAAACCCGGTTCCTGACGGTCGTTCC
>JANNKI010000293.1:0-3485 GCA_031396225.1 bacterium
CGCGAACATCGCGGCGCGCTCCTCATGGAGCCGGGCGAGATGGAGCGTTTCTCGAGCGCCGGGCTCTTGAGCGGCCACGACGAGGTGTTCTTCTCGCTCGAATGGAACGACGAATTCGAGCCCTATCCCACGCGCGTGGCCGCAGACACGGTGGACTTTCGCGAGGTGCTCCCACTCGGGCTCGAGGACTGGATGCTCGAGACGGGCTGCGTGCTGGCGGTGGGCGATGGCGGCGGGCTCAACTACGCCACGCCGTCGCTCGACCTGCACGAGCGCCTGTCGAAGCGGTTCCCGCCGGCTCGCCGGTGAGCGAGGCGTCCGAGCCCGTTGCGCGACTCGTGCCGCTGGACCTCAAGGGACCCGCGGGAAATCTCGAGGCGCTGCTTCAGGAACACGCGGGCGCGGCTCATGAAAGAATTGCGCTCGTCTGCCATCCCCATCCGCTCTATGGCGGCACGCTGCACAACAAGGTGACCCACCGCATCGCCTCGACGCTGTTCGCACGCGGCGCGGCCGTGCTGCGCTTCAACTTCCGCGGCGTCGGCAGGAGCGAGGGCGTGCACGACCGCGGGCAGGGCGAACTCCAGGATGCGCGGACGCTGCTGGAGTGGCTTCGCCTCCGGCATCCCTCGGCGGGGGTGTGGGTGGCGGGATTCTCGTTTGGCTCGTGGGTGGCGTCACGCGTTGCCGCGGCCGATCCCACGGTGCGGCACCTGCTTCTGGTGGCGCCGCCGGTGCACACGCAGACATTCGAGGAGATGCGCACCTGCGCCGTGCCGAAACTCGTGATCCAGGGCACCACGGACAAGGTCAGCAAGCCGGAGATCCTGGCGCGCGTCTATCCCACCTGGGCCGAGCCCAAGCACTTGGAAGAAGTGGAGGGCGCGAGCCACTTCTTCGATCGCCGGCTCGCCGAGCTGGCCATGGCGATCGAGCGCGGGCTCGGCTGACCGCCCCTCGCACGCGCTCGCTCCGCGCGGGCGCGGCGCGCTGTCAGCGCACCAGCGCCACGCGCCGCACGGGAGCCGCCGCGCCGTCCACGGTGGCGCGCGAGAAGTAGAGCCCGCCCGCGAGCGAGCGTGACGGTTCGCCGGCAAGTTCGTGAGTGCCTGCGGAGAGCGGCCCGTGCCAGAGCGTCGCCACGTGGCGACCCGCCACGTCGAACAATGCCCAGTCCACGAGCGCACGCCTCGGCAGTCGGAGCGCCTGGCGGAGCGGGCCGGCGCTGGGATTGGGCCAGAGCGGTCCCAGTTCCACGCGCGACGCCACGTCGGTCCCCGCATCGGTGGTGGACGGGTCCAGGAAGCGCACGCGCACGTCATCCACCCACCAGCCGCCGCCGCCTACGTAGAGGTCGCTGCTCATGCGGAAGCGCACTCGGATGGGCCCCGGCGCGAATGGCGACAGGTCCACGCGCACTGGCTGCCAGGCGGCCTGGCGACCGCTCCAGCACGCGGCACCTTGCGGCAAGCCCTGGTCGCTCGCCACCATGACGTGCGAGTAGCCGGATTGAGGCGTGACGGGTACGAACGCGCCGCCGAACGGTTGCACCTCCAGGCGCGCACCGTCGTACGCCTGTCCGGCGCCGGCGTCCTCCAAATCGTAGCGATGCGTGAACGTGAGTGAACAGCCGGGCGTGATGCCATAGACGAGACCGCTGATGAGCGCGGCGTCCTGGTAGGGCCCGTACGGCAGCGAGTCGAGGCCACAGTGCCACGCGCCCGAGCCGGCAGGCGCGGCGGCGAGTTCCACCCGGTGCCACTCGTCGCGCCGGTTGAAGCGCACGTTCGCGTGCGTCCAGGGCGACGGGTTCCAGAACCCGTCCACGTGGTCGTGTCCCACGCGCAGCGTGTCGAACAGGTTGTTCGAATAGCCGAGATTGCCCGCGCTCGAGGCATCGCGTGCGACCAGGCGATAGGCGATGGCCGAGCCGCGCGCGACGCCGGCGCCGATCGTGACCACGAACGAGTCCGCGCCCGCGAGCACGCCGGGCGTGGACTGCTCCGGCCCGCCGTCCACCGAGTACTCGCACCACACAGAGTCCACCCCGAGCCCGTCACTCACGCGAGCGAGCAGCGCGTGCGGAAGGCGCGCGTCGGACTGCTCGTGGAGCGGCCAGTGCGTCACGCTCGGCGGTGAGAGGTCCGGCCCGGTGTCGAACGCGAACGGCGCGCTCGACGACAGGTCGGGCAGGTCGGTGAAGAGCCCGGCGGAATCGCTCAGGGCGCGGAACCAGTACTCCAGTCGCGTGCCCGGCGGCTGCCCCGGCAGGAGCGCGGTGAAGGAGTCGGCGCCCGCCGGGGTCATGGCGACCTCGGTCCAGGGCGCGCCCGGGTTCGTGCGCCAGCGCACCGAGACGCCGGCCGGGTCCACGCCCATGGGGATACCGGCCTGATCCACCTGCACGCGCACGCCGACCGTGCGCGGCTCGCCGGGCGTCTCGGTGTCGGCCAGCCGCGCGTGGTCGAGCCGCAGGCGTCCCGCACGCGAGTCGAGCGTCGCGTCCAGCGTCATGCGCCCGCTCGTGTACTGCGCCACCGTGGCCGGGAACATGCCGCGGATGACCTCCAGCTTCGCCAGGTCGGCGGGGTCGGGCTCGCTGCCGCGCGGCACCACCAGGATGAACGCCACGCGCATCGCATTCGATGCGAGCGCGGCCGCCGGGACCCGCGGACCATTCGCGGCCGCGACGTCCTCGATGCCGAAACGCCACGCGGCTCCGCGCGCGGTGAGCGTGCTATCGGGGTTACTGAGCGGCAGGTAGGGCCCGGGCGG
This sequence comes from bacterium, assembly GCA_031396225.1. GTDB lineage: Bacteria > Eisenbacteria > RBG-16-71-46 > RBG-16-71-46 > RBG-16-71-46 > JAIOPA01. The sequence goes on from JANNKI010000293.1 coordinate 2,776, forward strand.
TACGAACGCGTTCGTGTCCGGGAGCACGAAGAACGAGTCCACCTCGGCGGCCGCGCGCACGCCCATCAGGTACTGGTCGAGCACACCGAACCGCGTGATGGGCGGTCGCGAGTAGAACGTGTCCGGGCCCGCCGGTTCCCAGTCCGCGCCCTCCATCACCGAGCCATCGGCATCAAAGAAGAAGCTCCAGTGCTGGAACGAGCGGCCGAGGTGCGCTGTGGTTTCGCCTCCGGGGTTCTGCACCAACGAGTAGGCCAGCCACTGGTGGCCGAACTCGTGCGCGAGGATGTCCTGAGTGACGTAGTTGGGCAGGCCCGGGACCTCGGCCGCCGGGTCGGCCGGATAGAGATGCAGGCCATTCATGGTGAGGATCGTCTGCAATCGTGCCGGCACTCCCAGCGACGTGTTGAACTCGTAGAGCGCGAGCCCGATCCCCGACACGTCATTGCGCGTGGGCCAGGCGGCGGCGAACGCCGAGGGCGAGCCCAGCCAGTGCGTCAGCCCGCTCGTGAGCCAGAACGCCAATTGGTCGTAATCGTCGCCGTGCGTGCGGTAGAACGCGCGCGCGGCCGCCGCAACGTCGAGGTTGACGTTGTTGCCCTTGTCCACGAAGAAGAACGTGCCGTCATCCTCGAGCACCGCGATCTCGCCCGCGTCGGTGGAGTGCGGCGTGGGCAGGATCACGGCGAGCGGCCCGGCGGCGCGCGAGG
>JANNKI010000011.1:0-2875 GCA_031396225.1 bacterium
CGCCCGCGGCGTGGTGAACACGGTCTGGCGCCGGAGCGCGCGGATGCCGGTGTCGGCGAGCACGTCCTGGTCACGGCGCGACTTCTCGACACGCCGCAGGCGCTCGACGGTCTTCAAGAGCCGGCGGCGCGCGATCGGGTCCGGGTGGAAGACCTCGCCCGCGGCCTGGAGCAGGCGCTGGCGTTCTTCGCTCGGGAGCATGGCGAGCAAAGCCCGGTCCGCGGCCACGCGCTCCAGCGACTCGGTCGCGGCGCGCAGGCGTTCGACGATCCCGGGCCGATCGGCCTCGGTGAGCGGCTTGGTCGTGGGCGAGTGCATGAGCACTGCAGACTAGCGGCTCGTGCGACCCGCGAAAAGCGCGCGTCCCGCGTTGTCAGGCCGCCGCGCTCCGCGGTCCCGACGGCGCGCCGAGGATGTGCCGCGGACGCGGCGCACGCACGCGTTCGTAGAGCGCCTCGGTGTGGAACAGCGCGCGGTCCAGGTCGTGGTGCTCGAGTGCGGCGAGCCGGCCCTTTTCGCGGTACGCCGCGCGACTCGCCGGGTCGTTTAGCAACGCCGCAACCTGGTCGGCAAAGAGGCCAGCCTGCGAGGCGTCGGCCAGCAGCCCTGCCTCGCCCTGGCGCAAGAGTTCGGGGGCCGCGCCCACCGGGTGCGCCGCCACCGGCAGCCCCGCGGCGAGCGCCTGCACGAGCGCCAGGCCGAGCGGATCAGGCGCCAGGCCTGGCGCCAGGCCCAGGTCGCACGCGGCGAGCAGCGCGGGCAGGTCGCCGCTCGAGACGCGCGGCACCAATCGTAGTTGCCCGGCGATGCCCAACTCCTTGGCCTGGGCGAGCAGCATGTCGGTCGAGTCGGGGTCGCCGGAATCGCTCCCGGCCACCACGAACTCAGCCCCCGGAACGCGGGCGTTCACCGCGACGATCAGGTCCAACAACCTGTGCGCGCCCCGCGCTGGCGTCGGCGGGCCCAGCAGCACCACGCGCGGCTGCGCGCGCTCAGCCGCGAGGGCCGCAACCTCCGGCGCCAGCGGCGCCAGGGGCTCCACGGAGTATTGCAGCAGATCCACTCCCACCGGCAGCAGCGCCACTCCCCGTCCGAGCGCGAGCGTGGCGCGGTCGCGTGCCTGCGCGCTGTGCGCGACCACCCGGTGACCGGATCGCGCGAGTGCCATGAACGGTTCCAGCGCGCGTACGTGTGCATGGCCGACGCAGTCGCCGCATGGCGCAACGGGGAAATGCCGCGTGCATTCGACATCGCTCGGTCGCAGCAACAGGTCGGTGGCGGGACACAGCGGCGACCAGTCCACCAGGTCGAGCAGGAGCGACGCGCGGTCGAGACGCCGAATGCTCGCGGCATCGAGGCCTCCGGCGCCCGCAACGTGCACGACGTCGGGACCGGACTCGAGCGCGGATGCGAGCGCCGCCTCGAGACCCTCCGCGGTCGGTCGCTGCACGTCCACGCCCGCGGGATCCGTTCCAGGACCCGGCGGATCCTCGGCTCCGGTGCACAGCACGGTCACGCGATGGCCACCGGCGGCGAGGCGCGAGGTGAGCGCGTGCATCCAAGCGGCGACAGGATCGAGCGTCGAGAGCTCGAGTCCGCTCGTCAGGACCAACAGTCTCAAGCGGCCCGGTCCTCGCCCTCGTCCGCGAGCGGGGGGTCGAACTCGTCCCGGTTGGGTGGTGCGGGCGGGTCGAACTCATCGCCCGAGAGGTCGAACGCGAGGTCCGGCTCGGCGGGCGCGGCCTGCACCGCGTCGTAGCTCTCGTCCGCACTCATCTCCCCCGGACCTTCCCAGCGGTCACGCAGGTAGAGGTTCAACGCCGACAGGTCCCGGCGCGCGGGACGATGCCCGGGGTGGATCCACAGCGTGTGCCGAAGCAGGCGCATCGCGTCCTCGACCGCCCCGAACTCGAAGCAGGCCGAGGCGGCGAGGTAGTAGAGGCCGGGGTGGTGCGGCGCGAGCGACATGCCGCGCAGTGTGCGAGCCAGCGCCTCGCGGGCGTTGCCGTCCTCGAGTGAAACGTGCGCCGCGCGCGCGAGGTAGCGGGCGCCCTCGGCGTCGGGCGGCACGTCGAGCCCGGGAATGAAGCGGCGCAGCTCCTCGCAAGCGCGGCGCATGCTCAGCGACACGAAGCCGTCCAGGCGCGAGCCGGGACCCGTGGCAACCCGGTCCGCGAGTCGCTCGAGTGCGTCGAGGATCTCCTGCATCGAGGGCTGCGTGGAATCCGACACGGATGCCTCTTCGAGTGGGGCGCCGGCCTCGGAGGATTCCGCGGCCCGCGTGTGCCCCGTCGCCGGTCGGGTTATCGGCGGTCGGCGCGCCGGCTTGAGGATTCGTCAACGGATCGGTGCCGCGGCGCGCGGGGCGGGCGGATTCCCCCGCCCGTCCGCTCGCGACTTCCGAGGCGAGCGGCTCTGCTATGTTTCGCGATGTGAGGATCCTCCTCGGTCTGCTCCTGCTCTTTGCCGCCAGCGCGTCGTGCGCACCCGGGCGCGCCAACGCGCCCGTGATGAACGGCCGTCGCTACTTCGGCTCGCTGGCGACCCCGCGCGGCCAGCTGTTCCGATTCAATCTCGGCACCGAGCCCGAGCTGCGTGACCCGGGCGTCATGGCGGGCGTGCCCGACGGGCGATTCGCCCGCATGGTGTTCGAGGGGCTCGTCGTCCCCGACCCGCGCACGCTCGAACCGCGCCCGGGCCAGGCGTATCGCTGGGAGCGGAGCGACGACGGCCTCGTCTACACCTTCCACCTACGCCCGGGGCTTCGCTGGTCGGACGGCACGCCGATCACGTCGCGCGACTTCGCGTGGTCGTGGCGTCGCGTGGTCACACCCGCCACGGCGTCGCGCAACGCCAGCCTGTTCTACGCCATCCG
>JANNKI010000021.1:0-3080 GCA_031396225.1 bacterium
CGAGCGGCGACTTGGCCGCGGCGCTCGACCATTTTCGTCGAGCGGTCGAGTTGGACGAGTTCAACGAGGCCACGCGCGTGAGCTTGATCGAGTGCCACGTGGCGCTCGGCAACCGCGGCGCGGCGCTCGCGGAGTACGAACGTCTGCGTGCCGATCTACGTCGGTCCCTCGGCGTCGATCCGCTCCCCGAGACGGAGGAGGCGGTCCGGAAGGCGCTGGGTCGCGTGGAGCGCAAGCCCGCACGAACACCACAACCCCAAGCAGCACATTAGGTTCTCCCGATGACTCAAGTCCGGCTCAAGCCCGCCCACGCAAACTCGGCACCGATGCGACCGATCCCGGAACCCGCCCCGCGGCGTCCCGCTCTGGCCGCGCCCGGCTCGTGCCCGGCGCGGGGACTGGTCGTGGTCGTGGCCGTGTTCGCGCTCGCGTGCGCGCTGACGCCCATGCGCGCGCACGCCGCCCAGCCGTTCATCTGGGACCAGGACACCAACGGCATCGATGATCGCGTCGAGTCCGTGCACCTGCTCGGTTGGTCGGCATCGTTCGAACTGGGCGACACGACGCTTCGCCAGCGCATCCAGGTGCTGCCTGGCGCGCCGGATCTCCTGTACGGGGTTTACGTGCGCTGGGACCATGAGCCGACGGAGTCCGATCTGAGCGCGCTCGCGCTGCTCGGCATGCCGGTGCTCGCGCGCATCGAGGCGATTCCCGCGTCGCGCTCGCTGGCGACATTCGCACAGGTCACGGCGGCCGCCGCGCTGTCGGGAGTGGAACGGGTCGAGGCGGTGCCCCTGCTCTATCCCGGGACGCGGGATGCCGTGGCCGCGCTCGGGGTGCGTGACCCCTCGACTCACGTGTTCCCCACGCTCGCGACCATCGCACCCGGGGCGCAGGGCGACGGGGTGGTGGTGGCGTTCCTCGACACCGGCGTGAACGACGAGTCGGAGGGCGTCTACCCGGGGCACGAGGCGCTCAGCGGACGCTGCCTGGGCGGTGCGCTGTTCGTGTCGGCGGACTCGCTCTCGCATACGCCGCGCTCGGGATCGGTGAATCCCGCGGATCATGGGGGCCAAGCCACGCGCTCGCATGCCACGCACGTGGCGGCGATCGCCGTGGGCTCGGGAGCCACGGGCGGCTACGCCGCGGGAGTCGCTCCGCTGGCGAGCTACGTTGACGTGAAGGTGTTGAACGACGCGGGCCGGGGCGTGGCGGTGCCCGAGGCCCTCGACTGGTGCATCTCGAACCGCGCGCGAGACTGGGGCTCGGGCGACCCGAGCGAGACTGGCATCGACATCATCAATCTCTCGCTCTCGAGCCCCGACGCGAGCGACGGCCAGGACCTGGCCTCCCGACTCGCTGCACGCGCCGTGGAATTGGGCATCGTCGTGGTGGCGTCCATGGGGAACGATGGCCTGTCCACCCACGTGCCCTCTCCTGCCGCGGGCGACGGCGTGATAGCGGTGGGAGCATGGAACGTGGCTCGTAGCCCCGGACCCGGCGACGACTCGTGGGCGAGCTTCAACAACACCGGACCGCGGGCTTCGGACGGCGACGGCGACGGCCTCGACGAACTCAAGCCCGACCTGCTCGCGCCGGGCGTGGACGTGCTGTCGGCCAACGGCGACGTGCTCAGCGACGGCACGCGCTGGCAGCGACTCTCGGGTACCAGCATGTCCGCAGCATTCGTGAGCGGCTTGTGCGCCTTGATGCGCGAGCGCATGCCGGCGGCCACGCCGGTGGAGATCGCGGAGTGGCTGCGTGCCACGGCACGTCGGCCGCTGCCGGGGGCACCCGCAGGCGTGGGCGGCGCGGACGCGCGCTGGAGTTCCACTCGAGGGTTCGGCCTTGTGGATGCGTACGCCGGCTGGATCGAACAGGGAGGCGCTCCACTCACGCAACTCCGCCGCCTGATGCTCACGAACGCCGACGAAGCCGTGACCGCGACACTCTGGACCGGGCGCGAGATCAGCATCGCGCACGTGGTGTTCGAGCGCGCCCCGGATGCGGGCGGGGCGCCGGGCACGTTCGCGCCGTTGGATTCGCTCTCCGCCGTGGGGAGCGCCTCGCTCGCCGGACCGGTGAGTGTGAACGAGTACACGCGCACGTGGAGCGTGCCCGTGGGTGAGCGCGGCCAGCGCTTCTGGTACCGCGCGCGCTGTTCGCAGCAGGGCACGCTCGTTCAGACGCCGGCCGTGGCGTTCTCGAGCCCCGGCGGTCCGCGCGTGGCGACGCTGGAGGTCACGCTCGTCCATGACGCGCTCGACGGCGACCTCGAGTCATCCGTGCGGGCGGGGCATGCCATTGACGGGGGGCCCGTGTTCGGACTGCCCGGCACGTCGGCTGCGGTGGCGACCGACTGGGTGGACGGTTCGAGCTTCACGGGAAGCCAGGCGTGGACATTCCGGATCCCTGTTCCCGCGGGTGCCGCCTCGGCGTTCCTGCCGCCGGGGCCCGGCACGCCCTGGACGCTCGACGTGTCTGACGCTGGCTCGCTCGCCCGCAGCGGACGCGTCAGCGACTTCCGGTTGGTCTGGCACTCACCGGGCGGCGACCAGACGTACGTGGGCCAGCCGCTCCCGCAGCAGACCGTGGAGGGTGGCACCATCCAGGTGCGCATCCCGGCGGCGACCGTCGGCTCGGACGGTCCCGATGCGCGTGCAACCCGGAACGTGCGCCCCAACCCGGGCCGAGCCGGCCACCTGGTGCGACTCACCCTGCCGCCCGACGCCGCGGGCGAGGCCCGGGTGTTCGATATGGCCGGACGCGAGGTGGCGCGTGTGGCGCTCTCGGCCACGCCGAGCGGCTGGGCCGCCGACTGGAACACGCGCGACGCTCGGGGGCGCCCGCTCCCGGCGGGCGTGTATCTCGTGCGAGGTCGCGGCGGCTTGGCGGCGAGGTTCGTGCTGCTGGGGCTGTAGGGGCTGGTTTTCTGAGTCGGGCGGTATTTCTTTTGAGTCGGGCGGCCTCCGGCCGCCCTTTTCTTTTGGGCTGCCCCTTCGCGGGCGCCGCCACTCAAGTCCCAGTCAAGCCTCGCGCGCGAGTCTCCGCGGGCCGGATTCGGGAGACCACCGGCAGCC
>JANNKI010000033.1:0-12022 GCA_031396225.1 bacterium
CGCGTGGACACGAGCCGGACGCTCTTGAATCGAGCAGCGAACAGCGAGTCCCGCGACACCAGCGCGACGAAGTCCGTCACGCCGGCCATGCGGTCGCGCCGCGCGTCCACGCGCAGCACGCCGAAGAGCAGCAACTTCCGCTCGCCGCCGGTGACACCGTCGGGATTGAATTGAAAGCTCGTGAGCCGCGCGCCCTCGGGCAGGAGTCGCGGCAGCCGCGCGAGCAGGTCGCGCCACCGAACCATGTTGGACACCCAGGGTTCGGCAACTGCGGCCTCGGCCGGCGGAGGAGTCCAGTCCGCGCCGCCCACGTTCAACAGGCGCTGGCTCGCGAGTTGGCGATCCAGGTGGCGGGTGCGCGTGCGCAGCTCGAAGAAGTTGAGCCCGTAGAGGCCGAGCGCCACGCCGAGGGCGCCGAAGTAGGCGAGCCGCACGCCCAGCCCGAGCGCGCGTCGGCGCGCCTCGGCGCGCTGGCGGCGGAATGCCTCGCGCCGGAAGTTCACCTGGAACAGGATGTTGTTCACGCCGCCCTCAGCGCGAGCCCGTAGGCTTGCGCGTACTGCGGGCCGCCGGCCGGGGCGTGCGCGCCGCGGTCGAGTGCGTCGAGCGGCGAGAACGGCGTCGCCGGCATGCCGAGCGCTTCACCCAGGCGCGCCACGAGTCCGGAGAGCCGGGTGGTGCCTCCGCACACGCGCAGCGACAGGCGCTCGGGAAGCTGGGCGAGCGTGCCGTAGAACGCCAGCGAGCGGCGCACCTCCTCGGCAAGCCGGTCCACGGCATGGCGGGCGGCGATCGCCTCGAGTCCTGTCTGGGCGAGCGACGCGTTCGAGTCCAGCTTCCACGCGTCGGCGCGATCCAGCGAACCGCCGAACGACACGGCCACCGCCTGCGACAGCAGGGCGCCGCCCCACTCGAGCCGTCGCGAGAAAAAAGGCTGCGACGGTTGCCGCAACGTGAGCCACGATCCCTGGTGCCCGAGATCGAGCAGCAGGCGGGGCTCGTGCTCCGGCGAGCCATCGCGCAGGACCGAGTGTTGAAGCGCATTCGCGAGCGCCAACGGCGTGGCGTCCACGATGTCGGCCTCGAGCCCCAGGGCGCGCAAGAGTTCGAGCGCCCGGTCGAGGCGCTGCTGCGACACGGCCGCGAGCAGGACGTCGATCCGCCGCTCGGCGAGGTTCCGGCCGAGCACCTGGTGATCGAGCACCATGGTCTGCACGTCGAACGGCAGGTGCTTCCGCGCCTCGAACCGCAGCGCGCTCGCCACTTCGAGGTCGTCCATGAGCGGGAGCGAGACCTGCTTCACGATGACGTCGGGACCCGAGACGCCCACCGAGATGCCGCGGAACGCCCGTGCCGACAGCTCGATGCGCTTCAGGCAGTCGTCGATGAGCCCGGAGAGGATCGCGGGAGGCACCTCGTCCTGGCTGGCGAGCGCGCGCGGGATGACCGCCTCGGCGAAGAGACAGCGGCCGCCCCCGGGCGGCAGGGCCACGAGTTTGACGCTGTAGGAGCCGATGTCGAGCCCCGCCCACGGGCGCGCGCCCAATCCCAACTTCATCGGGCGAGTATCACCGAGGCGTGGTCTCGAGCCAACTCTTGCGCGCGAGCGCGAACCTGGTCCCGGTGCCACCGGCCACGCGCGGCAGCGCGCCCTGGGCGAGCAGTTCGTCGGCGAGCGCATCCATGGTGCTGCTCTGGTAGAGGAGTCGATCCCGTTCCCCGTCCCCGGACTGGGGTCCACCGATCTCCACGTCGCCGCCGGCCACGACGGAGAGGGACCGGGCTTCCTGGCCGTCGGTCACGTCGTGGCCATGCGTGAGTCCGATGTCAGCCTGGCTCACGAGGTACACGCGCGCATTGCTGTCGGTCACCTGGAGCCCACCCTGGAACCAGATGCCGCGATTCTCGTGGCCGGGATCCCGGCCGTTCGCCTTGGCCACGATCACGAGCGTGCTCGGCGCGCCCCCCTCCGTCACCACGGTCACGGCGTGCCGGAAGCAGGCGCCCGCGGGCACCACCCAGACGACCGTGCCACGGATCGTGATCTCCAATCGGTGATGGGTGTAGAACGTGTAATCGTTGTACTCCGGATCATCCATCGTGTCGTCATCTGTGGGCGACAATGGACTCATGAAGAATTTCGGGCCCGTGCCGTAGTTCAGAAACTCGAGCTCGTACCTTAAGACATCCACGAACTCGACCTTGGACGGGGCCGACGCCGAGGGCAGGTGCGCATCCACGAATGCGTCGGCGAGCGGTTGAGCGGTGGCGGTGGGCTCGACGGGGCGTCCCGAGCTCCAGGTGACGTAGTCCGTCCAGGCGGTGTCCGAGGCCGTCTGCACGTGCTGCCAGACCCGACCCTGCAGGTGAAACGCCGCGGGATCCGAGGTCTGCTCCGTGTCGTAGTGGATCCCCAGCCCCGCGGTGATGACCCGCTGGTAGGGGTTGGCGCCCGACGTCGGGATGAATCGCGCCTGGAGCGTGCGCTCGGCTGCGCCGCGTCGCGCCGAGACCACGATGACCACCGTGCTGTCCCAGTTCACGGGACCCTGCGACACCGTGTCCGCGGGCAGGCCGCTGCGCCACTGGTAGGCCATCGCACGGGTGATGCCGAACTGGCCCACGGCGAGCTGGGCGTTCTCCAGCCTCGGCGGGTCCATCGCGAGCAGCGCTTTCACCACCTCCATGCCGCTCTCGGAACTCTGCAGGGATTGTTCGTGCGCGGCGGAGGCATGGAAGAACTGCGCCTCGTAGCTGGACAGCGCGAACAGCGACAGGCCGAGGATGGTGAGCGCGAGCATGAACATGACCACGCCCACGAGGAGGAACCCTCGCTCGCCCGAGGCCGCATCGGGGCGCAGGGTGTCCATCAGTTCTTGAACACCGCGTAGGCGCTCATGTCCACGCCATCGCCGACGGCCGTGAGCAGCCGCATGTCCATGCGCACCGCGACCGCGGACGCGCTGAACTGGAAACGCTGGGCGTGCGAGCCCACCATGGGGCCAGAGCCCGCGCCCCCCACGGTCGTGCCCGAGTAGATGAGCGAGTCGGCCGCGTTCCACCAGAAGTAGAAGTAGGGTTCCGGCTCGTCGCGGTGAAAGAGCGCCAGCTGCTGGTGGAGCGGGTCCGGGACCGAGGCCACCTCCGCCCGGCCGGACTTGCGCACGCTGTCCCGGATGGCCGAGGCCACCAGCGATGCCTCGCGCTGCGTGATGACCTGCGTCGAGCTGTCGAGCCACACGTTCTGGCTCGACAGGTAGAACCCGACGAGGCCGGCCATGATGAGCGTGCCGAGGATCATGACCACGGCCACCTCGGTGAGCGTGAGGCCGCGCTCGCGGCTCGCCGGTTCGGTCACGGCAACCACAGGCGCTCCAGCGTCAGCGAGTCCTGCCGCGTGTCCTGTTGCCAGCGCACGATCACCCGCACGCGTTTGAGATTCGCATTGCCCGGCAGGTTGGGCTCGTCGTAGGCGACCACCCGCCAGTTCTGGCCGCCGCGCGTGACGCCCTCGTAACGGAAGGGCGTGAGCGGGGCCACGTAGCCGATGGCAAGCACCGGGTCGCTCGATTGCACGAGCGTGAGCGCCTCGAGTTGCGACTGCGCCTCGCCCAGGGCGGCGCGCGCGACCTCGTAGCGGTCCACGAGCCCGCGGCCCATGCCGAACGAATAGGCCAGCCCGAGCACGGCGATCACGGCGACGGTCGCGGCGGTCAGGGCCTCCATGAGGGAGAAGCCTCGTTCGTTCAGCATGCGGACACCATCACTTCAGTGGGGCGAGCGGCTGCGCAACCCGGGCCGGAGTCCAGCGGGGGAAGAGGGGAGCGCCCCTGTCACTCCTCGTGCCACTCGGGTTTTGCAGTTCGCGAGTACTTCAGTCTGACCAGTCGCCCTGCGGTGCTGGCCGGCGATGGCTTGCCGGTCGCCTCGACCTCGAACCCGTTCGCGTCACCGGAGATCACGGCGATGTCCCAGTTCTTGAGAGCGTCCGTAAGGTCGCACTTGAGTGTCTGATTCACGCCTCCCAACGTGAACAATTCGCTATTGAGGTACTCCGGCTCTCCGCCGTCCGGATTCAGCTGGAAGTACTGCTGTTGCGCCGTGATGACCGCGCCGATCGCGCCCTTCGCCTCGGTGCGCTGCGCGTCCTTCACGTAGTTCACGTAGAGCGGGACGGCCACCGCGGCCAGGATCGCCACGATCACGATCACCACCATGAGCTCCATCAGCGTGACGCCCTTCGCGTGCTTCTTCATGACTGCAACCTCCCTCGATTTCGGTCCGTTCTCTCGGCGGCGGCCCACTTCTTTCACGACGGGCTCAGGGTCCCCGACCGCATCGCGTGACCGAGGTTGAAGATCGGCAGGTAGAGCGCCACCAGCATCAGCGCGATCACCAGGCCGAGCAGCACGATGGCCACCGGTTCCACCAGCGACGACAGACCCTCGACTTTCGCGGTCACCCGCTGCTCGTAGAAGTCCGCCGTGCGCGACAGCATCTCGTCCAGTCGCCCGGTCTCCTCACCTGTCGCGATCATCTGCACCAGCATGTCGGGGAAGACCCAGGTCTGCGTCATCGCCCGCGACAGGGACGAGCCGCCTTCGACTTGCGTGCGCACGCTCTCGATGGCCCGCCCGATCATGCGGTTTCCGGGAACCGGCTGGAGCACTCTGAGCGCGTACAGGATGTTCGTGCCGCTCCCCACCAGTATGCCGAGCGTGCGCGCGAAACGCGTCATAGCATACATGCGCACGAGTCCTCCAAAGAGCGGAACCCGGAACTTCATCCCATCAAAGCGGATACGTCCCTCGTCGGTGCGCAGCCACATCACCAGCGACACGACGCCCGTGGCGGCGGCCAGCAGCACCACCAGTGCATTCGCCGTGAGCGCGTGGCTGATGGCGAGCAGCAGCCGGGTGGGTGCGGGAAGCTCCACGCCGAAGCGCGCATAGATGTCGGAGAACATCGGCACGATCTTGAAGAACATCGCCGCGAGCACCGCGCCCGCGAACGACAGGATGAACGTGGGGTAGCGCAGGGCCGCCTCGACTTTCAACCGCAGCAGCTCGGCGCGTTCGAGGTAGCCGGCGGTCTGCAGCATCACCTCGTCAAGCGATCCGCTCACCTCGCCGGTCTGCACCAGGCTCACGAACACCTCGCCGAACGCATCGGGGTGCCGGCCGAGCGCGGTGGCCAGCGACTCGCCCTTCTGCGCGTCGTCGCTCACCTGCACGAGGATGCCGCTCAGGCGCCGATCGGTCTGGTCGCGCTCGATCGAGCGCAGCGCGCGCACCAACGGCAGGCCTGCCGACATCATGGTGGCGAGCTGGCGAGCGAACAGGGCGACCGATCCATGCTGCACCGGTCGACGCAACAGGTGGCGGAGTCGCGGCGCGTGCACGCCCGCCCCGGACTTATCGCCCGGCAGGCCCGCGACGGTGGCCGTCGCCCCGTTCATGCCACGCACTTCGATCATCACCGGCGTCAACTGCATCTGCGACAGCGCGCGCAGCACCTCGTCCTCGGACGCGGCCACCTCGACGCCCTCGTGGGCGCGACCGAACGTGTCGCGAGCGCGGTAGAAGTAGCTCGGCATCAGTCCGTGTCTCCCAGCGTGGCCGAGCGCACCTCGTCGAGCGTGGTGATGCCCTCGATGACCTTGCGGATGCCCGCCTTGCGCAGCGTCACGAACCCGTCCGCGAGCGCACGCTTCTTGATCTCGTCCTCGTTGGCGCCGTCCAGCACCAGCCCGCGAATGGCGCGCGTCAGCGCGAGCACCTCGAACAGCGCGACGCGTCCGGTGTAGCCGGTCTGTTTGCACGCCATGCAGCCACGGCCGTGCGGCACGGGATGTCCGCGCAGCAACTCGGCGTCTGCGCCGAACGCGGCGAGCTTTTCCGGTTCGGGCAGCACCAGCTCCTTGCAGCGTTCGCACACGCGGCGCACGAGGCGCTGCGCCATCACCAGCGCCATGGCCGAGCCCACGAGGTAGCGCGGCACGCCCATGTCGGCGAGACGCGTGAGCGTGCCGGGGGCGTCGTTCGCGTGCACCGTGGAGAACACGAGGTGGCCGGTGAGCGCGCTCTTGACCGCGATGTCCGCCGTTTCGCCGTCGCGGATCTCGCCCACCATGATCACGTCCGGGTCCTGGCGAAGGATCGACCGGAGCGCGCGCGCGAACGTCATGCCCACCTTCTGGTTCGCGTGCACCTGGGCGACGCCCTCGATGTGGTACTCGATCGGGTCCTCCACCGTGACCAGGTTGCGGTGCACGGTCTTGATGTCCTGGAGCGCCGAATAGAGCGTCGTGGTCTTGCCCGAGCCGGTCGGGCCAGAGATCAGGATCATGCCGTAGGGCTGGCGGATGGCGAGCCGGAACGCGTCGAGCGTGGCGCCCTCGAGTCCCAGGTTCTCCACCCGGCGCTCGAACGCGCTCTTGTCGAACAGGCGCATCACCACCTTCTCGCCGTGCGACGTGGGCAGCGTGGAGACGCGCAGGTCCACCTCGCGGTCCGGCAAGTGCACGCTCAGGCGGCCGTCCTGCGGAAGCAGGCGCACCGCGATGTCGAGGTCGGCGAGGATCTTGATGCGCGAGGTGATGGCCATCTGGAGATTCTTCGGCGGCTTCATGACCTCGTGCAGCACGCCGTCGATGCGGAAGCGCACGGTGACGCGGTCGCGGGAGGGTTCCACGTGGATGTCGCTCGCTCGCGCGTCAATGGCCTCGGCGATCATGAGGTTCACGAGCCGCACGACCGGCGCGTCCTCGACCTGCTGGCGCAGCGCCGCGAGGTCCACTTCCTGGTCCACGGACGTGCTGGAGGTGACGTCGATCTTGTCGAGGATCCGCCCGAGGTGCTCGGTGGCCCGCAACTCGGAATAGAACTGGTCGATCGCCTCGGAGAGCTCCGTGGGCCGCGCAACGTAGACCTGGAGCGTGCAGCCGGTGAGCGCGCGCAAGTGGTCGAGCGAGAGCACGTCGAGCGGATCGCTCACGGCCACTTCGAGCACGCTGCCGTGGCGCGCGAGCGCAAGCACCTGCGATTCGCGCGCGAGGTGTTCGGGCACGAGCTGCACGGCCTCGCGACTCGCCGCGGTGAGCTTCTCCGTGTCCGCAACGCCCAGCGAGAACTGGCGCGCGAGCGCGTCCACGATGTCGCCTTCGGTGAGGTACCCGAGCCGCACGAGCGCCTGCCCGATACGCTCGCGGCGATTGATGCGCGTGGCGAACGCGTGCTCGACCTGAACGTCTGTGGCGCCGGCGTGCTCGATCAGCAATTCCCCGAGCCGTCGTGGGGCGAAGCGCTCCGCGAGGCTCATCGCGCGTGCTTCCGCTCGCCGAGCGAGACGGGCGCGCGGCGCGAACACGCCACCGCGGCACCTGGATGCGCTGCGGCGACGTGACGGCGCGAGGGAAGTGGGAAAGTGGTCATGAGCATGGGCCGAGGGAAGGTGTGGTTCCCGGTGGGAGGCTCCGGTGGCTCGAACGGCACGGCGCGTCCGTACGCGCGAGCCGTTCGGATTGAGGTCCGTCGAGCGGTTCCATCCGGAGCGAGCGGCCTGGAGAGGCGCAGTTCCACGGCACGGCCGTGAAGGGGAAAAGGGTCGAGAGCGTCAAGGATACGGAGCCGCTCGGGCCGGCGTCAACGACGGGCCACCCGAAAGGGCGCTTTCTTCGGATCGGGAGCCAATTCCACCCGCCGGGCTCGCCCTTGCCATAGCCGGCGTTTACCGGGATTTGACAGAGTTCAGTCTTGCCGCTCGCCGAGAGGCTGTGCCACATTGCCCGTCGTCGTCGTGCAGGACGCACGGCTGTCCGGCGAGCCGGCCTCGGAGGCGGGTGATCGACCCGGACGCTACAGCCCGCGTCGCGCCCGTGTCCATGGGCCCCTGCAGGGCGGGACCGAGTTCTCGTTTCGCAGCCCGCATTGCGGGCATGCATGTTGCTGTCGCATGACCGCCCCGGTTGCTCGGCCCGGCATCCCCCCGGAGCCTCCGTGACCGTTGCACGCGATTCATCATCCCGTCCTGCACACTCTCGAACGCGTCGCGGAGGAGCCAGCGAACCGGATGTCGCCCCGTGCTCTGCATCTCGCCATTGGAGCGGCCCTCCTGCTCGTCGCAGGCAGGCCTATTCCCGCCGTCGCCCAGGTCACCGAGACCAGCATCACGCTGGCGTGGACCGCCCCGGGTGACGACAGCCTCACGGGCCAGGCCACGCGATACGACGTGCGCCGGTCGCTCTCGCCGATCTCCACGCTGGCCGACTTCCTCCTGGCCACGCCGGTGACGGGCGTGCAGGCGCCCGCGATCTCCGGCAGCACGGAGTCCGCCGTGGCGTCGGGGCTGACGCCGGGAACGACGTATTGGTTCGCGCTTCGCACGGCGGACGAGGCCGGCAATCTCTCCGGTCTCTCGAACATCGTGTTCGCGAGCACGCTCGCCTCCACCGACGTCGAGCGTCCCGCGCCGGTCTCGCTCGCGCTCGCTGGCACGGGCAATACCTCCGTGACGGTGTCGTGGTCGGACGTGGGAGACGACAGTCTCACGGGCAACGCCACCAGCATGCAGATCCGCTGGGCGACGACGGCGATCACCGAGGCGAACTGGGCCAGCGCCACCGCGGTCGCGGGCGTGCCCACGCCGGGTGCCCCCGGTACCACTCACCAGATGACGATCGGGGGGCTCGACCGCTCGCGCGACCTGTGGTTCGCCGCGCGCGCCTCGGACGACGTGAATCGCCAGTCCGGGGTCAATGGCTCGCTGATGGTGCCGCGCATGCTCGACACCGCGCCGCCAGCCACGCCGACCGGTGTTTCCGCCACGGTCGAGCCGGTGCGCGACGTGCGCCTGCGGTGGTCCGCGAACGCCGAGCCCGATTTGGCCGGCTACCACGTCTATCGCGCGCTCACCTCGGGCGGCACGCTCGTGCGTCTCACGTCTTCGGTGCTGTCGCCGAACGAATACCTGGACAGCTCCACGCCCGACTCGCTCTCCGTGTGGTACGCCGTCTCGGCCGTGGATGGCACGGGCAACGAAAGCGCGCGCACCACGCCGTTCCGCGTGTACCTCACCGCCGGCGGGATCACCGAGTGGAACATCGAAGCGCCGTTCCCGAATCCGAGCCCCGTGGGCGGCAGCGTGAGCATCCCCCTCGAGGTGCCGGCGGCAGGCCCCTACGACGCCACCGTCGAGATCCAGGACGGCGCGGGCCAGCACGTGCAGACGTTCCAAGTGCGGAGTGCCGCCCCCGGTCCCTACGTGATCGTCTGGGACGGCCGCAACGAGTCTGGCCGAGCCACCGCGCCCGGCGTCTATCGCGCGTGGTTGCGCGTGGGCGACGTGCGCCGCCTCGTGCGCATCCTGAGGACGCCATGATCCCTGCCCTGCCGACGCACACGAACACTTTTCCGAGGACACGCACGATGCGACCGCGCACGCCCTCGCGACCCCTGGCGCTGTTCGTGAGCGCGGCGGTGCTCGCCTGCGCCGGCCCCGCCTACTCGGCCGGAGAAGCCGCGGGCACCGCGGCCGGCAGTTTCCTCTCGGTCGGGAGCGGTGCGTCGGTGCTCTCCATGGGGGGTGCCACGCTCGCCGGCGGCCGCGACCTCGCCTCGGCGTCGTGGAATGCCGCTTCGCTCGCTCGCCTCGATGCCCTGCAGTTCTCGATCACGCACGCCCCGCTGCCGGGCGGCGCCACGCAGGATTGGTTCGCGGCTGGCGGTCGCATCGCCGGCGGCGAAACTCGCTGGGCGCTGCAAACACTGTTCCAGCGCGAGGGCGGCATCGAAGGCCGTGACGCGTCGAACAATCCCACCGGCTCGCTGACCGCGTCGGACCTGGCACTCGGCGCTCGCGTCGCGCGCCGGATCGGAAGCCGCGTGGACGTGGGTGCGGGTGCGGAGTGGGTGCGCGAATCGCTCGCGGACGCGTCGGGCTCGGGCTTCGCGTTCGACGCGGGCCTGCGCACCGACGCCGGCCCGTTCGGGTTCGCGCTCGCCGCGCGACACCTGGGCGGCGGCATGAGCTACGGCGGCGTGACCTACGACCTGCCCGCGGTGATCGCGGCCGGCATGTCGTGGGCGGACGCCGCGCGGGGCCTGCGCCTGAACGCCGACCTCGAGTCCCCGACGCACTACTACAATGCCGTGCGCATCGGCGGCGAATGGATGTGGAAGGACCAGGTGGCCCTGCGCGCCGGCTACCGCAGCGAGCTCGGCGGCACGGCGAGTGAGCGGCTCTCGGGTGCGTCGTTCGGCCTGGGCACCGGCGTGGGCGGGATGTGGCTGGACTACGCGTTCGCGCCCGAGGGCGCCGCCGGCACGGGGCAACACCGCATGGGGCTCACCTTCCGTCCCGGTGCCAGCGACCGCGATCGCGCCGTGCCGCAGACCACCCAGGTCACGCCGCGCGCCCCGAAGGCCACGACGTCCGCGCCCATTCCCGCCCCGCGTCGCACGAAACCTGCGCCCAAGCCGGAGGCGACGGCGACCGCGCCCGCCGGCGCTTCGTCGAAACCGGCTCCGGTGATCGCCGCCCCCGCGCCCATGCCGGTTCCCGCGGCCCCCGCACCCACCAAGCCCGCTCCCGAGGTCACAGCGCCCGCGCCGTCCGTGTCGGCTCCGGCGCCGTCCGCTCCGCCGGAGCGACCGAACTCGGTCGTGCTCGGCAACGGCGAGACGCTCGCGGATCTCGCGGATCTCGCGCGGCGCTGGAAGACCAGCGTGCCCGCGATCATGATGGTGAACAATCTGGTCTCCGAGCGTGTCCAGCCGGGCACCCGGCTCAAGTTGCCGCCCGCCAACAGACCCTAGTCTCCACCGCTCGTGAGCCGCGCGGACCGCGGCTCACGAGCCATGGGTGGCCGGTGATCGAGCGCCGCCTCAGTTCCGCGGCGCGAGCGCCGCTCCCGAGGCGGCCCAGCGCAGCACGCTGCCGAGCGCGCCACCGAGCGCCACCAGCAACGCGTCCCTCACAGCGGGAACGCGCCGTCGAACCTCGTGCCCAGCCCCAGCGCCTGCGCGTACTTCATCTGCTCCGCCAGGTGTGGCGGCAGCGTGGCGTAGACGTCCGTGAACAGTGTCTCGATGGCGGGGGCGGGCATGGCCTCGGCCGCGGTGACCGCCGCCGAGATCTCGTCCTGGATCTCGGTGGTCCACTGCTCGACGTCGGCGTCGAAGAGCAGGCCCTTGGCCCGCAGCCATGTGCCGAACCGCGCGACGGGATCGCGCTTCTCCCACGCTTCGACGAGCCCCGCGTCGCGATAGCGCGTGGGGTCGTCGCTCGAGGAGTGGCCACCCATGCGAAACGTGACCGACTCGATCAACGTTGGCCCGCCGCCCGAGCGCGCGCGCGAAATGGCTTCTCGCTGAGCGGCGATCACCGCGAGCAGGTCGTTGCCGTCCACGCGCAGCCCCGGCATGCCGTAAGCCACGGCCTTCACAGCGATGCTGCTCGAGACGGTCTGGGCGGAGAGCGGCACCGAGATGGCCCACTGGTTGTTCTGGCAGAAGAACACCGCCGGCACCTTCCACACCGCCGCGAAGTTCAGGGCGGCGTGGAAGTCGCCGATGGACGTGCCGCCGTCACCGATGTAACCCACGCACACGGTGTCGTGCTTCAGGAGTTTCGCGGCGTACGCCGCGCCCATGGCGTGCGGCAGCTGCGTGCCGATCACGCTCGACCATGCCACCGAGTTCACCTTGCGGTCGCTGAAGTGCATGGGCATCTGGCGCCCGATCAGCACGTCACCCGCGTTGCCGAGCAACTGGCACACCAGCTCCTGGACACTCGTGCCGCGCCACAGGCACACCCCCGTCTCGCGCAGGGCGTGAAAAACCCAGTCGCCCTTGCGTAGGGGGTAGGCCGAGCCGGTGACCGACGCCTCCTGCCCGGTGGCCATGCCGTAGAAGCCGATGCGGCCCTGGCGCTGGAGCGACAACATGCGCTGGTCCAGCAGTCGCATCTTGAGCATGTGGCGGTGCATGGCGCGAAGGTCGGCGTCTGGCACCACCGGCGGGGG
>JANNKI010000036.1:0-23364 GCA_031396225.1 bacterium
GCGAACAGCGCCTCGAATCCCAGCGTGAGCGCGTTGGCGGCCAGGTCCAGTTGCAGGTTGAAGTCGTGGCGCAGGCGCTCGACGACGGCGGCACAGTGCACCAGAGTCTGCGCCGGGTCGCCGAACAACGCCCAGCCGGCGAGCGTGAGGTGGGGCTGGACGAAGGACGGATCGAGCTCGATCGCGCCGCGCACGTTGGCGAGCGCCTCGGCACGCTGGCCCGACTGGTGCGCGAGCAGGCCCCTGCGAAAGAACAGCCTGGCCTCCGCGGGGAGCGCCGCGATCTGGCGGGTGTTCTTCCACTGCACCCAGTCCGCGACGTCGCGGAGTCGCTCGCGGGCATCGGCGGGAGAGGCCGCACGGCGCGCGACGACGGGAGTCCGGGCGACGGGACTCTCGACGACGGGAGGTGGAGCGACCTCGGACTCGACGGGCGGAGCGGGATCGGGAGGGGCCTCGACGTCCGGCTCTGCCTGGGCGAACGCGATCGTCGCGACCGTCGCAAGGAACAGCGAGGCGAGGGCCAGGCGCATGGACGCGCGAAGCGCCCGCCTAGGCGTCCCGGTGAGGTGCACCGCGATCCTCCCTGCTCGGTTCATCCCCTGCATTCCCTTGACACTCCGAGGCTTCGCTCCGTACCGTCCCGGGCGTTCCTGTGCGGTATCGGCGGTATTTCACCGCTGCTTGAGAGCCTTCTCCGCCCGTTTCCCGGGTCTCTCGGGCCCGCCCGGGCACCGACCTGCTCCCAGCGCTGGTCCGCGACGGGGGCGTCCGATCGGGCGGTCTTTTGGTACCGCCGGGAGTCCCCATGTCCGAGACCGTGACCAGCACAACGCCCTGGATCCTCATCCGGGACGTCGCAGCGCACCTGGGCTCCGCCGTCGAGATCCGTGGCTGGGTCTCGCATCGCCGTTCCAGCGGGAAAGTGCAATTCCTCGTGCTGCGCGACGGCAGCGGCCAGGTGCAGTGCGTGGCCGGCATGCGCGACCTGTCGCCGGAGCAGTGGGAGGCGAGCGGCGCGATCACCCAGGAGGCGGCGGTCATCGTGCGCGGTATCGTCAAGGCGGACGCTCGACAGGTGGGCGGCGTCGAGGTGGGGATCTCCTCGCTGGAAGTGGTCTCACTCGCGCCCGAGTATCCGATCACGCCCAAGGAGCACGGCGTGGACTTCCTCATGGACCATCGCCACCTGTGGCTGCGCGCTCCGAGGCAGCAGGCGATCCTGCGCATCCGCGCCCAGATCATCGCGACGTTCCGCGACTTCATGGACGCCGAGGGTTTCGTGCTCGTGGACGCTCCCATCTTCACGCCGAACGCGTGCGAAGGGACCACGACGCTGTTCGAAACCCAGTACTTCGACGACAAGGCCTACCTGTCGCAGAGCGGGCAGCTCTACATGGAAGCCGCGGCCATGGCGCTCGGCCGCGTGTACTGTTTCGGGCCGGCGTTCCGCGCCGAGAAGAGCAAGACGCGCCGGCACCTGATCGAGTTCTGGATGATGGAGCCGGAATGGGCCTGGGCCACGCTCGATGACGTGATCGCGCTCGAGGAGCGGTTGCTGGTGGCCACGGTCGCGCGTGTGCTCGATCGCTGCGCGGAGCCTCTCAAACTGGTGGAACGCGACACCTCGAAGCTCGAGCGCGTGCGCGGGCCGTTCCCTCGCATCCACTACAACGACGCCGTGCGCATGCTGCACGAGGCCGGGATCGCCTTCGAGTGGGGGAGCGACTTCGGCGCGCCGGACGAGACCGAACTCTCGAACCGCTACGAGACGCCCATCTTCATCACGAACTATCCGGCGGCGGTGAAGGCGTTCTACATGGAGCCGGACCCCGCGGACCCGCGCCTATCGCTGTCCTGCGACTGCCTGGCACCCGAGGGCTACGGCGAGATCGTCGGCGGCGGACAGCGCATGTCGAACCTGGACCTCCTGACCCAACGCATCGACGAACACGGGCTGCCGCAGTCGGCGTTCGAGTGGTACAAGGACCTGCGCCGCTACGGCTCGGTGCCGCACTCGGGCTTCGGGATCGGCGTGGAGCGAACACTGGCGTGGATCGCGGGGCTGGATCACGTGCGCGAGAGCGCGGCGTTCGCGCGAATGCTCTACCGACTCACTCCCTAGCGACGGGCTCCGGGGGCCTCGCGGGGGTGCGACTGCAGCGGTCGTGTCCCCCGGGTGAGTTCAGGGCTGGTCGCGCGTATCGTCGCCGAATCTTGACACGCTCCTCACAGGTTCCTAGTGTCCTCCGCTTCCCCTTGCCCCACCATGGGGACACCGCCCGACCACGCGCCCGGGGCGAGGGCCGGCTCTCCCATTGACATGCTCCGACTCACCTCCATACACTTACGACACTTCGCTTTCCGGGGCCCCGGCCGTGCTCGGCTGGTGCAGGCCCTCGGATTGGGCGTGTCATTGACCGCCCTCTCGCTCCTGGGCGCCTGTGCTCGCCGCGAGGAGTCTCGCCCGATGGAAGATACCGAGACGACCGGGCGTATCTCGATCGTCACCTCGGCGGACCTCCATCCGCTCGTCGCGCAGGAAGTGGCGGCATTCCGCGCCGCGTACCCAAGCGCCGTGCTGGAGCTCGCCGAGCCCCAGCCGTCGGGTCAGGTGGTGAGCCCGCTGCTCGCCGGCCGAGCCGACGTGGTGGTGACGGGGCGGGAGCTGGAACAGGAGGAGAGGGACATGGCGCGCAGGGCCGGCATCGAAGTGGAGGGGCATCGCATCGCCCAGGACGCGTCGTGCGTCGTGGTGGCGAGCGGCAATCCCGTGGTGAACGTGACGCTCGGCGAGCTCCAGCGCATCTGGTCGGCTGAGATCCGCGACTGGTCAGCGCTCGGTGGCCGCAACGAGCGAATCGTCCCGGTGCTGCCGCCGCTCTACGCCGACCGCGCGCGCGCGTTCGTCCAACGCGTGATGAAAGGCCAGCCGCTGCGTGCCGCCTCGCTCATGGAGGTCTCCGACTCCGCGGTGGCCGCGCGCGTCGCGCGCACGCCCGGCGCGATCGGCGTGGTGCCGCTGTCCCTGGCTTCGTCGCCGGGCGTGCGCGCGCTGCATCTTTCCGCGCTCGAGGGGCTCCCGTATGTGGAACCCGACATGGAGACCGTGCACGAGGGCCGCTACCCCCTGACGCACCCCGTCCACCTCTACCTGCGCACGCGCCGTCCCCGGCTCGCGGGCGGCTTCCTCACGTTCGTGGCCAGCCAGCCCGGGCAGGAGCTGGTGCTCGCCAGCGGCCGCGTGCCCACCTCGGTTCCTTTGCGCTTCGTCCGACGCTCCCCGATGCTGGGTTCCCACTGAGAGGAGACATGACCTCCAAGCCTATGACCACCTTCCTTCGCAATCTCGCGCGGACCGCCGCATGCGCGGTCCTGGCGGCCCTCGCGGTCGCGTTATCGGTGCCGGCCGCATCCGCCGACGAACTCAAGGACGGTCGCGCCGCGCTCGCGGCGGGAAATTACGACGACGCCGTGCGACTGTTCGAGAAGGCGTCCTCGCAGGGCTACGCCGAAGGCCGCGCGGGCGTGGGCCAGGTGTGGCTGCGCCGTCGCAACTACGAGAAGGCGCTCGAGGCGTTCCAGCTGGCGCAGCGCATGGACGGCAACCTGGCGCTGGCGCACTGGGGCGTTGGCGAAGTGGCCCGCCGCAACGAGGACTGCACGGGCGCGCTGCCGCATTTCCAGCGTGCCGTGGCGCTGGACCGCAAGTTTCCCGACGCACAGCTCGCCCTCGGGGACTGCCTCACGCAGCTGCGCCGTTTCGAGGAGGCCGTGGCGGCGCTGAACCCGGGGCTCAACTGGGGGAGCAAGTGGCGTCCGCGATTCCTGGTGGCGCTCGGCTTCGTGGAGATGACGCGCGATTCTCTGCGCGACGCCGGCATCTACTTCACGCAGGCCCGGGAAGGCGCGCCCGATGACCCGATCACCAACCGCGCGCTCGGCGACTTCTACCTGCGCCGCGGGATCGGCTCGCTCGCGATCCCCGAGTACGAGAAAGCCGTCGCTCTCGACTCCGTCGACATCGACCTGCGCTTCGCGCTCGGCCGCGCGCTCGCGTTCGACACGCGCTACGACGAGGCGATCCAGCAGTACCAGTGGGTCGCGGACCGCAATCCGGAGTACGCGGGCGCGCAGCTTGCGCTGGGCGACATCTTCTACCGCGCCGGCCAGGCCAAGGCGGCGTATTACGCCGAGGCTCGGCCGCACCTCGAGAAGTACACGCAGCTCATGCCGAACGACCCGAAGGGCTGGTCGTTGCTCGGCCGCGATTATTACTACCTGCGGCTCAAGGACGAGGCGGTCGTCGCGCTGCAGAAGGCGCAGGAGCTGGGCGACAAGAGCAAGGACATGTACACCGTGATGTTCCGTGCCATGGTGGACCGCAAGGACTGGTCCAACGCGCTGGCTGCGATCCAGAAGGGTGAGCCCAACAACTCCGACCTGCTCAAGCTGGCGCAGGTGCACGCGTTCATGGGCAACCCGATGCAGGCGGACTCGGTGTACCGCTCGCTGGTCGCGAAGGACTCCCTCTCGAGCGACGGCCGCTTCGCGATGTTGGAAATGGCGAAGATGCAGTACCGGATCAAGGACTACCCGTCCGCCATCGGCACCCTGGGGCGGCGAATCGCCCTTGACCCCGGCAGCGACGAGGCTTACTACTACTTGGGCTTGTCCCACAAGGAGATGAAGCAACTTCCGGAGGCCCTCGCGGCCCTCCGACAGGCGGTCGCCCTGGCTCCTACGAAGGGGGACCGTCACTTCTGGTTGGCCGTCACGCTGACGCAGGCAGATTCCATCAGCGCGGGGCTCGAGGAGTTCCGCGCGACGGTGGCGCTGGATTCGACGAGCAAGAATGCCGCGATCGCCTATCAGCAACTCGGCTATCGCAGTCTGCTCAAGAAGGATTGGAGAGCCGCGATCGAGATGCTCGAGAGGGCGATCGCCATCGATAAGCAGAATGTGCAGTCCTTGGTCTGGCTGGGTCAGGCGTACCAGAACTCCGGGAATCGGGAGCAAGCGATCGCTAACTACCGCCGAGCGCTCGAAATCCAACCCGGGGAGCCCAACGCGACCAAGGGCCTGAAGACACTCGGGCGCTAGAGGCCGCCCCGGCGACGCGCAAGCTCGCACGTCGCGGGCCAGGAGGATGCGGATGTCCACGATGAAGAGCCGGCAGGTGGGGTCGATCCACATCCTCACGCCCAAGGGCTATCTCACGGGCGGCGAGGAGACCGAGGAGTTGGAGCGCGCGATCAAGCGCCTGGCGGAGGAGAGCAACAAGAACCTCGTCATCAACTTGAGCGAGACGCAGCACCTGAACTCCACCGCGCTCGGGGTGCTCATCTCCGCGCATTCGAACTACACCCGCCGCGGTGGACAGATGAAGCTGGCCGCGGTGGACAAGCGCATCGAGAACATCTTCGTCATCACCAAGCTGTCATTGGTCTTCGACGTCTACCCGACCGAGGAGCAGGCGATCGCCAGCTTCGTCGAACGGGAATCGGTCTAGCCCGCGGAGGACAGTCATGGCCGTGAAGAGGCGGGAAGTTCGCTCGATCGTGATCCTGGCATTGAAGGGGCGCTTCTACGGCGACCAGGAGACCGACGAGCTCGAGAAGGCCCTCATGACCGAAGCGGCCGCCGGGAATCGCATGCTGGTGGTGAATTTCAGCGAGTGCGACGCGCTTACCTCGGTGGCCATCGGCGTGCTCATGCGCGCCTACGCGAACTACAAGGGTCGCGGTGGCGAGGTCAAGCTGTGTGCGCTCGGCAAGCGGATCAAGGATCTGTTCGTCATGACGAAGCTCATCATGGTATTCGACCATCACGACACGGAGGAGCAGGCGATCGCCGCATTCGTTCCCGAATGATCGGCAGTACCCGGCGGATCGGGCCGGTTCGGTTCAAGTAGAAATTCACGTCACGGGATCGCGCCTGTCGCGGTCCGCTTGCGGGTAGAGGGTCGCGGACCCGACGCCGGATCACACCGCGCGGCGCCTCGACGGCGCGGCTTCGGAGGATTGGAAACCCATGAATCGCTTCCTCGTACCGTTGGGCTTCATCGCTGCGCTCGTGATCTCCGTCACGCTCTGGTGGTTCATGCCGGAACTGATCGGTGAGGAGTACGGTCACCAGATGAAGGACGCCGGCTTCCTCGTGGCGGCGCTGATCATGCTGCTCATCCTGCAGATCGCGTTCGTCGTCGAGCGTCTCTTGAGCCTCAAGAAGGCGCAGGGTCGCGGCTCGCTGCCGGACTTCCTGAACAACGTTCGCAAGCGGCTGCACACGGGCGACGTGGACGGTGCGATCCAGCTGTGCGGCCAGCAGCGCGGATCGGCGGCGAATGTGATGCGCGCGGGCCTCGAGCGCTATGCCGCGCTGCGCAAGGAGCACGCACCCAAGGACAAGATCGTGGCCGAGACGCAGGCCGCCATCCAGGAGGCCAGCGGCCTCGAGACGCCGCTGCTCGAACGCAATCTCATCGCGCTCTCCACGATCGCGTCCATCAGCACGATGATCGGTCTGCTCGGAACGGTCATGGGCATGATCCGCAGCTTCGCCGCCCTCGGCACCTCGGGTGCCGTGGACGCCTCCAAGCTCGCCGTGGGCATCTCCGAGGCTCTCATCAACACGGCCGGCGGCCTGTTCGTGGCCATCATCGGCATCATCATGTACAACGTGTTCGTGACGCGCGTGGACAACTTCAACTACATGATGGACGAGGCTTCCTACGAGGTGCTCCAGCTCCTCGCTGCGTCCGCTTCGGATCAGAAGTAAGGGCATCGGGAGCCCGTCATGCTCAAAAAGAAACGGCGTATCGGGATCAGCATGGACATGACGCCCATGGTGGACGTGGCGTTCCTGCTGCTGATCTTCTTCATGACCACGACGCAGTTCCAGCCGCCCGAGAAGGACAAGATCGACCTGCCCAAGTCCAGCTCGGAGGCCAAGTCTCCCGAGTCCGACATCATCACGATCGCCGTCACGAAGGCGCCCACGGTGAAGGTCGTGTACAAGCAGCGGGGCCCGGACGGCATGCAGGAGATCACGCTCGAACTGAACCCGGCGTCGCTTCCGACCGACCTGGGCCCGGCGCTGCAACGCGCGCGAGCGGCCAATCCGGCGGCCCGCATCATTGTGAAGATGGACAAGGGCGCCAAGTACGGGATCATCGCGGACATGGTGGCGGGTTTGCAGATGGCGAACGCCACGCGCTTCAACGTCCAGACCAGCCTCAAGCAGGGCGCCGGGTCGCTGACCGGCACTCCGACACGATGAAGGGCGGTGGTTAGACATGAGTGCGGTGGAGACCCCCGAAAGACGCGGCAGTAAGAAAAAGGGCCTCGGCCTGCGGCGCTCCAAGCGCCGCCTGGGCGTGCGCATGGACATGACGCCCATGGTGGACGTGGCCTTCCTGCTGCTCATCTTCTTCATGGTCACGACCGTGTTCCGCACGCCAAAGGCCCTGGAGATCAACCTGCCGCCGAAGGACGCGAAGGTGGATGTGGCCGTCTCCAAGACGCTCTCGCTCCGGCTGCTCGCGGACGGGCGGCTGTACTGGAAGCGTGGCGACACCCCGTTCAATCGCTCCACGGCGGCCGAATTGAAGTCCGTGCTCGCGCCGTTCGCCGGGCAGAACGAGCTCATCGTGGTGGTGAAGGTGGACCGTGAGGCGGAGTTCGAGAACATGGTGAACGCGCTCGACGAACTGCACGCGGCCAAACTCAGTCGGTTCTCGATCAATCCTCTCGAGGACTCCGAGAAGAAAGAAGTGGAGGCCCTGTGAGCCCCGCGGACGACGAACGCATCAGTCTCTACGAGTTCATGCCCTACGGGGCCCCGGAGCTCATGGAGGTGGCGAAGCGGTACATGTTCCGCGCCACGATGGTGGGGATCGGCTCGATCCTCGGCGTGTTCCTGCTCATGTTCGTGGCCAACCTGATCATCGCCCAGCAGCAGAACGCGATCCCGGTGGTGCAGATGCAGGTCAGCGACCTGGCCGCGCCGCCGCCGCTCACGCAGGACACTCCACCGCCCCAGGTCCAGGTCACACCCGCCGCCGCGCCACCCGCCGCCGCCATCCCGGTACCCGTTCCGGATGCGCAGGCTCCGGAAGAGCAGACCATCATGACGCAGGAGGAGATCTCCACCTCCACCCCCGGCATGGCCGAAGCGGGAGAGGGCCAGCAGATCGTCGTCGCTCCGTCCGACGACCAGTTGCCGGCGTTTGGTGACTACGTCTACGTGGAGGAGTTGCCGGAAGCGGTGACGCGCGTCACTCCCGTGTACCCCGACCTCGCCCGCGAGGCCGGTGTGGACGGCACCGTCATGGTGCAGGCACTGGTCGGCAAGGACGGCAAGGTGCGGGATGTGCGCGTCGTGAAGAGCATCCCCATGCTCGACGACGCCGCGAAGGTTGCCGTCCGAAAGTGGGTCTTCAAGCCCGCGCTCTCGAACAACAAGCCCGTCGCCGTATGGGTGGGCGTGCCGGTCAAGTTCAGCCTGCACTAGCTCCCGACGTCGCGGGTTCCCATCACGGGCGCTCCGGCTGCCTCCGGAGCGCCCGTGATGTGCTTCGCGGACTTCACGCGGGCCACGCCGCGCCCGTCGAGCCCTGTCCGCGTCCGTCTGGCCGGGGTTTGACCGGCACCCGGCGCGCGCCTAACTGGGCCTGCTCGGTCGTCCGCCCCCCTCCGTGGAGCCCGCCATGTCCGTCGCCGCACCCGCCGGCCCCGAAGCCCTCGCCGCGCCCCGGCTGTCGCCATTCGCGCGCACTGTGCGCATCTTCACCCGGCCGGGCAGCGCCTGGGCCGACTTGAAGGACCGCGGACAGTGGTGGTTCCCGATGCTCCTGGGCCTCGCGGTGTGGCTGTTGCTCCAGGGCGTCGCCTACGATCGCGTGACCGTTCCCATGATGCTCGACCAGTGGTCCACGGCGGTCGCGAACGGACGCATGGAGGCGGCTCAGGAAGCGCAGATGAGCCGCTTCTTCACGGAGAACCCGGCCGCGCGCTGGATCGTGTTGGCGCAACAGGGCCTGGTGTGGCCCATCCTCGTTCTGCTCCAGGCGCTCGTGGTGTGGTTCGGCGCGGGATTCGTGCTCGGGACGCGCTTCCGGTTTCGCCAGGCGCTCGATGTCGTGTGCTGGTCGGGCCTGGTCAAGCTTCCCGAACTACTCCTGTTCTTCGCGATCGCCTGGCAGCGCGAGACGTTCGAGGGCGTGCACCTGGGGCTCGGCGTGCTCGTGCCCGAGGCGGACAGCCCCAGCAAGCTGCAGATCGGCCTCACCACGTTCCTGGATTTCATCGGACCCTTCGAGGCCTGGTGGGCCGTGGTCGCCGTGCTCGGCGCTGCAGCGCTCACCGGCGCGCCGCGCCGGAGCGTCGCCTGGGTGCTGGTCGCGCTCTACCTCGCGTTCGGGGTGTTCCTCGCCGCGATCAACGCGTTCTTCAACCCCGGCGCGTGACGCCGGGCGGCAACCCCGTACCCCCATCTCGCGTAACCCTCCCTGCCCGTGGGGTCGTCCCATGGCCGCAGGCCCCCAAGGAGAACCCTCGCCGATGCGTCCCGTCGCGCTCTTGCTGCTAGCGGTTCTGGTAGCCCCCGTCCCGGCCCACGCCGCGCCGCTCACCGCCGACGATGCGGTGAAGATCGCGCTCCAGAAGAGCGGCTCCATCCTGCAATCCGAGGCTTCCGTGCTCTCGGCCCGCGGTGGGCTCTGGAGCGCCTACAGCCGCGTCCTGCCGAACGTGGGCGCCGACCTGACGCGTGACGGGTCATTCACGCGAGAGGCGAGCGGCACCCAGGCGTTCGGTTCCGTCACGTTCCCGTCCTCCAGCTTCGACTCCGAACGCTACAGCGGCTCTTACGGGCTGAACGGGCAATGGTCGGTTTTCGACCCCTCCGCCATCGCCGGGCTGAGTTCGGCGCGCGCGGGCATGAAGGCCGCGAACCTCGGGGCGCGGGCCACCCGTGCCGACGTCCGCCTCGAGACCAAGCGGCGGTTCTATTCCGCGGTCAAGGCCATGCACCTCGCGCGCGTCTCGAGCCAGGCGCTGAGCCTTGCCAAGAATGATGAACGCAGGGTGCGGGCGCTGTTCGAGGTGGGCTCGGTGTCGAAGAGCGACCTGCTCAAGGCGCAGGTGCGAACCGCGCAGGGCCAGTTGGACTCGCTCCTCACCGATCACTCGGTGATCACGCAACGGCTGTCGCTGGCGCGGTTCCTCGGTGTGGCCGAGCGCGAAATGGGCGAGGTGGACTCCACGCTCACCGCCGATCACGATGCGTACCAGCCGAGCACGGTGCTCGACGAGGCCCGCCGCCAGCGACCCGACCTGCTCGCGGCCCAATCCGATGTCCGTGCGGCGGAACTCGCGCTGCGCTCGGCGCACTGGGCGCGACTGCCCTCGGTCGTCCTGTCGGGCGGCTACACGCCGAAGAGCGTGTCGTCGTCGCGCTACTTCGCCGACACGGCGCCGAACGACACCGCGACGTCGTCGTCGTTCGAGTCCAAGTCCATCTATTCCGGCCGGCTGGCCGTGAACCTCAATCTGTTCGACGGCTTCGCGACCGACGCTCGTGTCGCCGCCGCACGGAGCCAGATGGTGCGGGCGCGTGAAACTCGCGACGCCCTGGTGCGTAATCTCGAAGGTGAAGTCCGCCAGGTGCTGCTCGGCTACCAGGAGGCCGTGGAGCGCGAGGCGCTGGGAAGGCGCACGGTGGAATCGGCGAGCGAGAACCTCAATCTCGTGCAGCAGAAATACAACGTCGGCTCCGCCACGATCCTCGATCTCATTGATTCCCAAGTGCAGCTGCAGCGAGCCCAGAGCGACCTCGTGTCCGCACTGGCCGACATCCGAGTCGCCGAAGCCGCAGTCGAACGCGTGCGCGGCAAGAGCGAGTGAGAGGAGAGGCCGCACCCATGAAGAAGCGTTGGATCTGGATCGCGCTCGGCGCGGTCGTGGTGGTTGCAATCGTGGGGATCAGCATCGCCCGTGGCGCCAAGGGCAAGGTGGAATCCGTGCAGCTGGCGAAGGTGCGTCGCGAGGACGTCACCTCGCGCGTTCGCGCGCCGGGCAAGATCGAGCCTCGCACGCAGGTGAAGGTGAGTGCCGACATCCCCGGCAAGGTCGTCGTCCTGAACGTGAAGGAAGGCGACCCCGTGAAGCGCGGGTCGCTGCTCCTCCAGTTGGATGACACCCAGTACCGCACGGCGCACGCGCAGGCGGCCGCGGCACTGTCGTCCGCGAGGGCGCGCGTGCGAGAAGCCGAGTCAGTCCTACGTGTGTCGGATGCGAGCTTCCAGCGCCAGAAGGCGCTCTTCGACCAGAAACTCCTGTCACAGGCCGAATGGGACGTGGCGACGAACACGCACGAGGGCGCACGCGTCGCGCTGTCCACGGCCCAGGAGGAAGTCATTCGCTCGCAGGCCGCCAGGGTTGCCGCGGCGGACAACCTCTCCAAGTGTCGCTTCTTCGCGCCGTTCGACGGTGTGGTGAGCGCACTCAACGTGGAGAGAGGCGAGATCGTCATCATCGGGACCATGAACAACCCCGGCACGCAGATTCTCGTGGTGTCCGACCTGTCGCGCATGTTGGTGCGCGCCGAGGTGGACGAGACCGACGTCGTGGACATGCAGATCGGACAGAAGGCGAAGATCTCGGTGGACGCGTTCCCTGACACCACGTTCGAGGGCACGGTCACGGAGATCGGCAACACCGCGAAACGTTCGGCCATCTCGTCGGTGGAGGGCCAGACGAACTTCGAGGTGAAGGTGGTGTTCGACCACAACGTGCCCGAGGTGCGTCCCGGCATGACCGCGGACGTGGACATCGAGACCGGCACGCACAAGGGCACGCTCGCGGTGCCCATCCAGGCCGTCGTGATCCGCACGCAGAGCCAGCTCGATCGGGCCGCGAAGGGCAAGGCGGGCGAACGTCGCAAGGCGCGCTCCAAGACGATGAGCGCGGACGAGGACACGGTCGGCAAGAAGGATCCGGAGATCACGGGAGTGATGGCGGTGAAAGCCGACCTCACCCGTTTTGTCCCGGTGCGCACCGGCATCGCCAGCGAGACGATGCTGGAGGTGTTCGGAGAACTGGCGGAAGGCGACCAGGTGGTGTCCGGACCGTACAAGGCCCTGCGCGAGATCAAGCCCGGCGCCAAGGTGAAGCGCGAACAGGCCGGCACCCGTCCGGCCAGATGAGGGAGCGATGCTGATCCAGATCCGTGACCTGCATCGCGTGTACCAGGTCGGCGACAGCGAGGTGCGCGCCCTCGACGGCGTGGACCTCGACATCGCCGCCAACGAGTACGTGGCCATCATGGGACCATCGGGCTCGGGCAAGTCCACGCTCATGAACATCCTCGGTTGCCTCGACACACCGTCCCAGGGTTCCTACCGGCTCAAGGACAAGGAGATCGCCGAACGCACGGACGACGAACTCGCGCAGATCCGGAATCAGGAGATCGGCTTTGTGTTCCAGACGTTCAACCTGCTCGCCCGTGCGGATGCCCTGCACAACGTGGAGTTGCCGCTCGTGTACGCCGGGCTGCGCCACGAGGAGCGACGCCGGCGCGCGAAAGCGTCGCTCGAGCTGGTCGGGCTGGGAGACCGCATGACGCACCGCCCGAACGAGCTGTCGGGCGGCCAGCGGCAGCGCGTGGCGATCGCGCGCGCGCTCGTGAACAACCCCAGCATCATCCTGGCCGACGAACCCACCGGAAACCTGGACTCCAAGACGGGCGAGGAGATCATGGCGGCGTTCGAGGCCATCTGGCTGCAAGGGAACACCGTCATCGTCGTGACGCACGAGGCGGACGTGGCCGAGCACGCGCGCCGCGTGGTGCGCATGCGCGACGGCCGCATCGAGAGCGACCAGCTGAACCCGAATCCGCGTGTCATGCGGCCGGCGCCCGCGAACAACGCGGAACCCGCATGAACCTGCGCGAGAGCGTCGGCATCGCCCTTGGCGGCGTGCGGGCGAACAAACTGCGCTCGTTCCTCACGCTGCTCGGGATCATCATCGGGGTGGCGTCCGTGATCGCCGTGGTGTCGTTCGTGGAGGGGCTCAACCGTTTCGTCACGCAGAAGCTCCTGAACGCCGGAGCAAACGTGTTCGTCGTGGACAAGTATGGCTTCATCACGAGCCAGGAGGCGTTCGAGGAGGCCAACAAGAACCCCGACGTGACATTGGACGATGCCGACGCGCTGCGAGCGGGCATGAAACACGCGACCATGGTGGTGGCCCAGACGGGTTCGAGCGCGCCCGTGCGGTACCGCGCCAAGGTCATGAAAGGCGTGTCCGTCAACGGCCGCGGCGCCGGCTACGATGTCGTGGACGACGTCACGATCGAGCAAGGCCGGCACCTTTCCGAGCTGGACGACAACGAGCGCCGACCCGTCGCGGTGCTGGGCCCGGAAGTGGCCGAGGAGTTGTTCGGAACGCTCCAGCCGCTCGGACGCACGGTGCGCGTGGACCGCTACGAGTTCGAGGTCGTGGGCGTCACCAAGGCCAAGGGCAAGATGTTCGGGCAGAGCCAGGACCGCTTCCTCACCGTGCCCATCCAGACGTTCGAGAAGTACTGGCAGGAGCGGGGCTCGTTCGCGCTGGCGGTGAAGAGCGTGGACCAGGCCTCGCTGGACCTGGCGCAGCAGGAGGCACGCAACATCCTGCGTGCGCGCCGTCAT
The DNA here is from genome assembly GCA_031396225.1 of bacterium. Classification (GTDB taxonomy): domain Bacteria; phylum Eisenbacteria; class RBG-16-71-46; order RBG-16-71-46; family RBG-16-71-46; genus JAIOPA01. The sequence goes on from JANNKI010000036.1 coordinate 13,694, forward strand.
CAGCGCCCGGGGCAGCCGGATCGCTTTGGCATCACCACGTCCGAGACGTGGCTACAGCTCTATCGCACGCTCACCGGCGGCATCTTCGTCGTGTCCATCGGCGTCGCGGCCATCTCGTTGTTCGTGGGCGGCATCGTCATCATGAACATCATGCTCGTGTCGGTGACCGAGCGCACCAAGGAGATCGGCATCCGCAAGGCGCTCGGGGCGCGGCGGCGCGACATCCTCACCCAGTTCCTGGTCGAGTCCACGACACTATCGCTGGCCGGAGGTCTGCTCGGCATCCTGCTCGGCGCGTCCCTGGCGCTCGTCGTGGGGGCCGTGAGCCCGCTGCCCGCGGCGCTCAGCATGACCGCCGTGTTGATGGGCGTCGTCATGAGCACGGCCGTCGGCGTGTTCTTCGGTTCGTACCCCGCGGCCCGCGCCGCACGCCTCGACCCCATCGAAGCGCTCCGGTACGAGTAGTCCCATGAAGCTCGGATTCCTGCTCGCCGAGACCTTCACCATCGCCCGCCGGGCGCTGGCCGCGAACCGCATGCGTTCCATGCTGGCGCTGCTCGGCATCGTCATCGGCGTGGGCACGGTGATCGGGATGGTCGCGCTCATCAACGGCTTCCAGCGCTCGTTCCAGCAGAACATCCAATCGTTCGGCAACAACACGCTCTACGTGCGCCGCATCCGGCCCGGCATCCGCTTCAGCGACGGTGTCCCGGACTCGCTCAAGGCGCGCAAGGCGTTCACCATCGCCGACGCGCAGGCCATCCTGGCACAATCCCCTGCCGTGGAAGCGGTGTCCGTGTTCAAGTTCTCGTACCACGACATCAAGCTCAGCCACCGCGACCGGACCACGAAGACCACGTTCATCTACGGTACGAACGACCAATTGCTGCGCACGCACGGATACGACCTCGCTCGGGGGCGCTTCTTCACCGAGGAGGAGGTGGGCCGCAACTCGAACGTCGTGGTGCTCGGCAAGGACACGCGCGAGACGCTGTTCAAGGACGCTTCGGGGTTGGGGCGCACCGTTCACCTGAACGGCGTGCCGTTCACCATGATCGGCGAGTTCGAGCCCAAGGGCCGCTTTCTCGGGAACAACTTCGACGAGGTGGCATGCATTCCGTACCCGCTCATCGACAAGTACTTCGGCACCCCCTCCGACGCGCCGCCGTGGTTCCCGAAGAAGGGCGAACTGTTCCTGGACGCCGTGGCGGCGTCGCCGGAGCAGAGCGAGGAGGCCATCCGTCAGATCAGCGAGGTGCTGCGCGTGCGCCGGCACCTGCCCAGCAACAAGCCCAACGACTTCGTGGTGTTCAGCGACGACGCGTTCATCTCGCTCTACAACACGATCACCGGCGGCATCTTCGCGCTCATGTTCCTCATCTCGTCGATCTCGTTGGTGGTGGGCGGCATCGGCGTGATGAACATCATGCTCGTCGCCGTGACTGAGCGTACGCGCGAGATCGGTGTGCGCAAGGCGCTCGGTGCGCCGCGCAAGGCCATCATGCTGCAGTTCCTGTTCGAGGCGCTGCTGCTGACCGCGGTCGGAGGGGCCATCGGCATCCTGCTCGGCGCCGGCGTGTCCTGGGTGGTGCGTGCGGTCTCGCCGTTGCCCACGTTCGTCTCCGCGTGGTCGGTCACGGTGGGCCTGCTCGTGTCCACGTTGATCGGCGTGTTCTTCGGGCTCTATCCGGCCCTGAGAGCCTCGCGCCTGGACCCGGTGGAATCGCTCCGATACGAGTGACTCGGGCGCGCCGGCCAGGCGCCTCGACAGCGGCGTGCCGATGGGCGAGGCTGCCGTCATGACCCTCCGCGCGCTGTTCCGGGAGACGTTTCGCATCGCCCGCCAGGCCCTCGCCGCGAACCGCATGCGCACGCTGTTGGCGCTGCTCGGCATCGTCATCGGCGTGGCCACCGTGATCGCGATGGGGTCGCTCATCAATGGCTTCCAACGGTCGTTCGAGAAGGGCATCCAGTCGTTCGGAAGCAACACGCTCTACATCCGCACGTTCCGGCCCGGCGTGCGATTCTCGAACGGCCTCCCGGACAGCCTGCGCAAGCGACGCGCGTTCACCATGGCGGATGCTGCGGCGATCCTGGAGCGCTCCCCTGCGGTGGCGGCCGTCTCACCGGTCAAGATCGCGTACGCCGACATCCGGCTGCGGTACCGCGAGCGCCAAACCAAGATCACGATCACGTTCGGCGCGGACGACGGCCTGTTGCGCACTCGAGGGTTCGAGTTGGCCCGGGGCCGGTTCTTCACGACCCAGGAAGTGCAGGGCCGCGCCAATGTGGTCGTGCTCGGCAAGGACACGCGCGAGGCGCTGTTCCGTGATGCGAGCGGCCTGGGCCGGACCGTGCACCTGAACGGCGTGCCGTTCACGGTGATCGGTGAGTTCGAGGGGAAGGGGCGCTTCCTTGGCAACAACTTCGACGAGATGGCGTGCGTACCGTGGACCGTGACCGACAAGTACTGGGCAGTGCCGCCGAATGCGCCGCCATGGTTCGCGAAGAAGGGCGAGGTGTTCCTGGACGCCGTGCCCGTGAGCCCCGAGCAGAGCGACCTGGCCATCCAGCAGATCAAGAGCGCGCTGCGCGTGCGTCGGCACATCCCCTCGAACCGCTCGGAGGATTTCGAGGTGTTCAGCGACGATGCCTTCATGTCCATCTACCAGACGATCACGGGCGGCATCGTGGCGCTCATGCTGCTCATCTCGTCCATCGCGCTGCTCGTCGGCGGGATCGGCGTGATGAACATCATGCTCGTGGCCGTCACCGAACGCACTCGCGAGATCGGCATCCGCAAGGCGCTGGGCGCTCCACGCCGGGCGATCCTGCTCCAGTTCCTTCTCGAGGCGGTCATGTTGACGGCCGTGGGCGGGCTGCTGGGCATCCTGCTCGGCTCGGCTGTCGCCGTGGGAGTGCGCGCAGTCTCGGGGCTGCCCACGTACGTGTCGGCCGGCTCGGTGATCTCGGCCGTCGTGGTGTCCACCACGGTGGGGGTATTCTGCGGGCTCTATCCCGCGATGCGCGCGTCCCGGCTCGATCCGGTGGACGCGTTGCGCTACGAGTGAAGGCGGACGGCGGCCGGAACCGCGTGCTATCGTCGAGCAATCCATGACCTCTCGCTCGACTCCCGCCCCGGCGGACGCCCGCCACCACGCCCTGTCCGACATCGTCGTGCGGGGCGCGCGCGAACACAATCTCAAGAACATCACGCTCCGCCTGCCGCGACAGAGCCTGGTGGTGTTGACCGGCGTGTCGGGGTCCGGCAAGTCCTCACTCGCGTTCGACACGCTCTACGCCGAAGGCCAGCGCCGCTACGTCGAGTCGCTGTCGGCCTACGCGCGCCAGTTCCTCGGGCAGATGGAGAAGCCCGATGTTGACGCGATCGAGGGACTGTCTCCGGCGATCGCCATCGAACAGCGCGGCGCGGGCGCCAATCCGCGCTCCACCGTGGCCACGATCACCGAGGTGTACGACTACCTGCGCCTGCTGTTCTCGCGGCTCGGGGCGCGGCACTGCCCGAGCTGTGGCACGCCGATGGCGCGGCGAAGCGTCCAGGAGATGACCGACCAGCTGCTCGACCAGATGACGGGGGGGCGCATCGCGGTGCTGGCGCCGGTCGTGCGCGGTCGCAAGGGGGAGTACCGGAAGGAACTGGAGGGATGGCACCGGCAGGGTTACCTGCGTGCGCGCATCGACGGCGCATGGATCGAGCTGGAGGAGCCCCCGAAGCTCGCGCGGCACCGGCGACACGACATCGAGGTGGTGGTGGATCGTTTGAAGGTCGATTCCGAGAACCGGGCGCGCCTGACCGAAGCGCTTGAGGCCGGCGTGCGGCTCTCGGGAGGGCTCATCACGGTGGCGCGCGACGGCTCCGACGATCTGATCATGAGCGTGGGCGCCACCTGCCCGCAGTGCGGCACCGCGGTGGACGAACTCGAACCTCGACACTTCTCGTTCAACTCGCCTTACGGCGCGTGCTCCACCTGCGATGGGTTGGGCACGTTGCTGCGGGTGGACCCTGAACGCGTCGTGCCCGACCCCTCGAAGACGCTCGGACAGGGCGCCATCTCGAGCATGGGCGACGCGGAGGGCACGTGGACCGCAGGCACACTCAAAGGCCTTGCCCGGGCGTTCAAGGTGCCGCTCGACGTGCCGTGGCGGAAGCTGACCGCCAGGACCCGCCAGCTCATCCTGCACGGGGCGGGCGAGGAGAAGGTGAAGTTCGAGTACAGGACGCAGAAGGGCTCGGTGTTCGCGCACCAGGCCAGATGGAAGGGCGTCATTCCCGACCTCGAGCGCCGCTATCGCAGCACGTCCAGCGACGGGGTGCGTCGCGCGATCGGAGCGCTCATGAATCCCACCCCGTGCCCCGACTGCCACGGCATGCGACTCAAGCCCGCTACGCTCGCGGTGAAGGTGGATGGTCGGAGCATCGGCGAATGGTGCGCCCAATCGGTGAGCGCGGCGCGGGCGGCCTCCGAAGCGCTGCGCTATACCGGGGGCCAGCAGACGATCGCCGCGCCCATCGTGAAGGAGGTGCGCGCCCGGCTGGGATTCCTCGAGGACGTGGGTCTGGGCTATCTCACGCTCGACCGCATGGCGGGCACGCTGGCGGGCGGCGAAGCGCAACGCATCCGGCTCGCCACGCAGATCGGTTCGCAGCTCACCGGCGTGCTCTACATCCTGGACGAGCCGAGCATCGGCCTGCACCACCGCGACAATCAGCGGCTGCTGGCCACGCTGCAGAAGCTGCGCGACCTGGGCAACACCGTGATCGTGGTGGAGCACGACGAGGTCACCATGCGGGCCGCCGACTGGCTCGTGGACCTCGGGCCCGGCGCCGGCCGCCACGGAGGACACGTGGTGTCCGCCGGCACGCCGGCCGATGTCTCCCGCGACCCGGCTTCGCTCACCGGACGCTATCTGTCCGGTGCCGCGCGCATCGCCGTGCCCGCGTCGCGCCGCACCGGCAACGGCAAGAAGGTAGAGGTGCTCGGAGCAGGCGAGCACAATCTCAAGGACGTGGACGCGGCATTCCCACTCGGCACGTTCACCTGCGTCACCGGCGTGTCCGGATCGGGGAAGAGCACGCTGGTGAACGACATCCTGCTCGCCGCGCTCGAGCGTCACCTGAACCCCGGCTCCACCTCGATGCCGGGCGCCCACCGAGCGCTTCGCGGGATCGAGCACCTCGACAAGGTCGTGGCCATCGACCAGAGCCCCATCGGCCGGACGCCGCGCTCGAATCCGGCCACCTACACGGGCGCGTTCACCTTCATCCGCGACCTGTTCGCGAACCTGGCAGAAGCGAAAGTGCGCGGGTACGGCCCCGGGCGCTTCTCGTTCAACGTGAAGGGCGGGCGTTGCGATGCTTGCGACGGCGACGGTTCGCGCCGCATCGAGATGCACTTCCTGCCCGACGTGTACGTGCGCTGCGATGTGTGTCATGGCCGGCGTTACAATCGCGACACGCTCGAGGTGCCCTATCGCGGCCGTTCCATCGCGGACGTGCTGGAGATGACGGTGGAGGAGGCCCTCGAATTCCTGGGCGCCGTGCCCGTCCTGCGTCGCAAGCTGGAGACCCTGCGTGATGTGGGTCTGGGCTATATTCACCTCGGTCAATCCGCGACCACGCTGTCCGGCGGTGAAGCCCAGCGCGTCAAGTTGGCGTCCGAGTTGTCGCGTGTGGCCACGGGTCGCACGCTGTACGTTCTCGACGAGCCCACGACCGGGCTCCACTTCGAAGACGTGCGGGTGTTGCTCGACGTGTTGCAGGCCCTCGTGGAGCGAGGCAACACGGTCCTCGTGATCGAGCATCACCTCGACGTGATCAAATCCGCGGACTGGCTGATCGATCTTGGACCCGAAGGTGGCGACCGCGGCGGCAGCGTCGTGGCAGCCGGGACCCCGGAGGCGTTGGCGCGCGCGAAGGGGTCGCACACCGGAATGGCCCTGCGCCGGGTGCTCCGTTCATGACGCCTCCAACGACTCCTCCCACCGCGGTGACCGCCCAAGCCGGACGAACGACCACGCGCGCGCGCACGATGAAGGCCGTGGTGAAGACCTCCGCCGCGCCGGGAGCGGAGATCCATGATGTCGCCATGCCCAGCGCGGGCGCCGGCGAAGTGCTGCTTCGCGTGCTGCGCGCCGGCGTGTGCGGAACGGACCTGCATATCTGGACGTGGGACCGCTGGTCTCAGGGCCGCATCCGGCCGCCGGTGACGCTTGGTCACGAGTTCGTGGGTGAGATCGTGGAACGCGCAGATGACGTGGCGGATCTCGCCATTGGCGACCGCGTTGCGTGCGAGAGTCATATCGTGTGCCAGACGTGCATCGCGTGCCGCACCGGCAATGCGCACGTGTGCCAGAACACGCGCATCCTCGGGGTGGACGTGAACGGGGGCTTCGCCGAGTACGTCGCGGTCCCCGCGGTCAACTGCTGGCGCGTGCCGGCCGGCATCCCGCTCGAGGTCGCGGCGGTGATGGAGCCGTGCGGCAACGCGGTGCACACCGCGTTCTCCGGCGCGCTCTCCGGCTGCAGCATCGCGGTCACGGGCTGCGGCCCGATTGGGCTGTTCGCGATCGGCGTGGCGCGCGCGGCCGGCGCGGCGCACGTGTTCGCCTCGGACGTCTCGCCCTATCGTCTCGAGCTGGCGCGAGCGATGCAGGCGGACGCGGTGATCGACGTGCGCACCGAGAACCTCCCCGACCGCGTGGCGGAGCTCACGAATGGCCGCATGTTGGACGGGGTGCTTGAGATGAGCGGGCATCCGTCCGCGGTACGCGATGGCCTGGCGGCGCTGCGCATGGGCGGACGCATGAGCATGCTCGGCTTGCCCACCGAACCGTTCGAGTTGGACTGGAACCGGTTGGTCATCTTCAAGGGCATCACGCTGCACGGCATCATCGGCCGTCGTATGTACGAGACGTGGTTCCAGATGGACCAGTTGCTCGTCTCGGGCCGGTTGGACTTGCGGCCCGCGATCACGCACGTCATGCCGATGGAGCGATTCGACGAGGCCATCGCGCTGTTGCGCGACGGCCGTGCGGGCAAGGTGGTGCTGGTGCCGTGGGGCCAGTCGGCCTGAAACGCCGGGGAGAACCGTCATGTTCGATTCGATGAAGTCAGTGCTCGAAGCCGAGCTGCAGCGCATTCGGGATGCGGGGATGTGGAAAGCCGAGCGGGTGATCACATCGCCGCAGGGCCCCGAGGTCACGTTGGCGGACGGCCGGCGCGTGCTCGTGTTCTGTGCCAACAACTACCTCGGGCTCTCGAGCCACCCGGCGGTGCTCGAGGCGGCGCACCGCGCGCTGGATTCGCACGGCTACGGCCTGTCGTCTGTCCGATTCATCTGCGGCTGCCAGGACCTGCACCAGGAACTGGAGCGGCGCATCGCCGAGTTCGTGGGGGCGGAGGATGCGATCCTGTACGCCGCCTGCTTCGACGCGAATGGCGGCGTGTTCGAGCCGCTTCTGGGCGAGGCCGACGGCATCATCAGCGACGAGTTGAACCACGCCTCGATCATCGACGGCATCCGGCTGTGCAAGGCGAAGCGCTGGCGCTACAAGAACAACGACATGGTCGACCTCGAGCGCTGCCTGCGCGAAGCCGACGCCGCGGGTTGCCCGCAGAAGTTGGTGGTGTCCGACGGCGTGTTCAGCATGGACGGCACGATCGCGAACCTCAAGGGCATCGTGGAGCTCGCCGAGCGCCACGGCTCACTCGTGATGATCGACGAGTGCCACGCCACCGGCTTTGTCGGACGTACCGGGCGCGGCACGCCCGAGTTGCACGGCGTGCGCGGCCGTGTGGACATCATCACCGGCACGCTCGGCAAGGCACTGGGCGGCGCGCTCGGCGGGTTCACCGCCGGGCGGCGCGAGATCGTGGCGCTGCTCCGCCAGCGCTCGCGGCCCTACCTGTTCTCCAACTCGCTGCCGCCCACGGTGGTGGGAGCGAGCATCGCGGTGTTCGAACTGCTCTCGGGGACGACCGAACTGCGTGATCGGCTCGAGGCCAACACGCGCCGTTTTCGCGAGGGGATGGCGGCGGCCGGATTCGAGTTGAAGCCGGGTGAGCACCCGATCGTGCCGATCATGCTCTATGACGAACGCGTGGCGCACGACCTGGCCGCGAGACTGCTCGGGAAGGGCATCTACGTGATCGGCTTCTCCTACCCGGTCGTGCCGCAGGGGAAGGCGCGCATCCGCGTGCAGCTGTCGGCGGCGCACACGCACGAACACATCGACCGGGCGGTCGCGGCATTCGCCGAAGCGGGGCGGGAATTGGGTGTGTTGGGAGGCGCCGCGGCGCGTTGAGGCTGGTTCCGGGAACGGTTCTCGCGCCGGCGAGGCCGCGAGCGGCAAGCCCCACGCGCGAGCCAACTTGACCCTCCCTCACGCCGCCGCTACCTTCGCCGCGCTTTGCCCACCCGAGAGGAGCCGCTGTGGAGCCCGCGACGGTCTTGAAGCGCACGCCCTTCTACGAGTTCCACCGCGCCGCGGGTGCGAGGCTCGTGGACTTCGCCGGCTACGAGATGCCGGTGCGCTACACGGGTGACGTGCGCGAGCACCTCGCGGTGCGCACGGCCGCGGGACTGTTCGACATCACGCACATGGGCGAGTTCGAGGTGCGTGGCGCCGGCTCGGCCGAGTGGCTGGATCTCATGGTCACGAACCACGTCGGTGGCCTGGCGGTGGGGCAGGCGCTCTATTCGCCCATGTGCCGCCCGGACGGTGGCATCGTGGACGACCTGCTCGTCTACCGCGCCGCCGGCCACCACATGGTGGTGGTGAATGCCGCGAACCTCGCCAAGGACTTCGCCTGGCTCGCCGAGCACAAGCCGCAGGGCATCTCGCTCGAGGACAAGTCAGACGCCACCGCACTCCTGGCCGTGCAGGGCCCCAACGCCGCAGACGTACTGCGCGGCCACGTGCCGGACGCCGCGCTCGAGCTGGGCTACTACCGCTTCACCACGGGCGCGCTCTACGGCGTGCCCGCCACGATCTCGCGCACGGGCTACACGGGGGAGGACGGCTTCGAGCTCTACTTCGATCCCAGCCACGCCGCCACCGTCTGGAATGGCCTCATGGAATCGGGCCGGCCGCACGGGCTCGAGCTCATCGGACTGGGGGCGCGCGACACGTTGCGCCTCGAGATGGGCTACATGCTCTACGGGAACGACATCGACGACACCACCAACCCGCTCGAAGCCGGCCTCGGCTGGACGGTGAAGCTCGGCAAGCCCGACTTCACCGGCGTTTGGAATAACGAAACCCTGCGGAACGGCGAGGCCGAGGGCCAGCATATCGCTGAGGCCAGCCGCCTTCGCGCCCAAAGATGGCGGGCACTTCCCCAGTTCGACTGTCGATTTCTGCGCCATATTGCAGTGCAGCAAACACGCTGCATGGCGGGAGGTCAAGTGGCCAGATTTTAGGCAGGCGGCAGCTTTGCCGTTTTTCGTCCCATAAGCAGCCAGAAGGCTATGGCCATGTTAACCACGTTCCAGGCGATGCCGTGGAGGAAGGCGGCCTGGTAGGAGCCGGTGCGGTCAAAAATTTCGCCGGAGAGCCAGCCGCCCAGCGCCATGCCCAATACGGTTGCGGTGAGCACGAGGCTGATGCGGAAGCCGGCTTCGCGGGCCGGAAAATAATCGCGCACGATG
>JANNKI010000300.1:0-2122 GCA_031396225.1 bacterium
GGTGAGCGCCGACGCCATCACCGCCGCCGACCTGAATCCGTGGCTGGAGACCCCGCCCGACGAGGGCGAGGACGCCGGCCTGAAGGGCAAGGTTGCGAGGAGCGAGATCGACTCCATCCGCCGCGCGCTCGATGCCGCCGAGTGGAACGTGACGCAGGCGGCCGCCGGGCTGGGCATCGACCGCACGAACCTGCACCGGAAGATGCGCAAGTACGGGATCGCGCGGCGGTAGGCGGCGGGGTGCCGCCCGGCGACCGCGCCACGCCCCGTGGCCCGGACGCCACACCATCAGGGCCGCGGGCGCGCCAGGCAGGCCGCAAGCCCGTTCAGCGCGCTGATTTGCGCGTGCCCCACGGACCGCTATGGTGGTATGGGGATTGCCTCGTGAGCTGGGCGAACCCCCGACACCCCACGGAGGCATCGTGAGCACCCCTCGCCCCCTTTTCATCCTGCTGCTCGCCGCGGCGCTGTCCGCAACGCCGAATGGTACCGCCCGCGCGCAGATCCCGTTCTTCGACAGCACCGGCCACGAGCCGCGCGTGAACACGCCCGTGCAGGTGGAATCCGAGTCCGAGGCCGAGTGGCTGCGCGCCCCCATGGGCGAGCACCTGCTGGACCACCCCGACCCCTGGAACGCGCATCACCCGGTGCGCTCGCAGGACGTGCAGCTGGTGGTGGACTACAACCGCGTGGACCTGCTCCGCTTCGGCGTTCACTTCCAGGCGCAGCGCCCGCTGACCATGTACCCGCGCATCGGCGCTCGCTTCGAGTACGCCACGGGGCGCAAGCAGACGCTTTATGGCGTGCAACTGGAGCAGCCGCTCCTGCCCACCGCGCGCTTCGTGTTCGGCGTGAGCGCGGTGCGACGCACGGACCACTCCGAGCTCCAGCAGGTGGACGACGTCGAGAACTCGCTCGCGCTGCTGCTCGCGCGCACCGACTACCGCGACTACTACGAGCGCGAGGGCGTGGGCGCGTACGTGTCGTGGCGTGTGCCGGACTTTTCCACCGTGAGCCTGCACGTGCGAGGTGACGAATACCGTTCGCTGGGCTTGAACGACCACGTGGTGTCGTGGTTCAACCGCTCGCGTCCGCTGCGCGAGAACCCCGTGATCGACGACGGGCGCGCACGCTCGGTGCTGTTTCGACTGGAGCGCCTGGCACGGCGATCGAGCAGCACGCGCGCGGGGCTCTACCACGGGATCGAGCTGGAGCGCGCCGGCGGCGAGTTGGGCGGCGACTTCGACTACCTGCGGCTGCTGGGCGACGTGAGGAGCGTGCTGCGGCTCTCGCCCGCCACCACGCTGTCACTGCGCGGCGTGGCCGGCACCAACACCGACGGGGCGCTGCCTCGCCAGAAGCGCTTCGGTGTGGGCGGCGTGGACGGCCTGCGTGGGCACGCCATGAACGCGTTCACCGGCAGCCACGTGGCGCTGGCCCAGGCCGAGTACACGGTCGGGCTGTGGGCGCTGCGCGGCACGGGCTTCGAGGCGGGACTGCACGCCATCGCGTTCGTGGACGTCGGGAGCGCGTGGGAGAACGCCGCCAACCGTTGGGACGTTTCGAACCAACGATTCGCGACCGACGTGGGCCTGGGACTGGCCAGCAGCGAGGACGATGTGCGTGTGTACGTGGCGCGCGACGTCACCGATAGTAGCTCCGACTTTGTCTGGTCGCTGCGATTGCGGCGTCCGTTCTAGCGAGAACTCCCACACCCCTTGCTCCCCTCTCGCCGCCTCCCCGGCTCTCGCGCGACGTCGCGCGACGTTACGCGTCGCACGCGTCCCGGCCGCGGCTGGTTGCCCGCGCTGGCGCTGCTGGCGCTGCTCCCGGTGCCGGCGCACGCGTTCAAGCTCACGGCGATCCGGCCGACGCGCGACGCGAATTCCCAACTGTGGGTCGAGCTGCGCATCGAGGAGCCCATCGAATCGCGCGTGGCGAGCAGCCTGGGGCGTGGCATGCCGGCCACGCTCACGCTGCACGCCGAACTGTGGCGGCGCCGCAACGGTTGGTTCGATCGCATGGAGCAGGCGGTCGACGCCACGATCCGCATGCGCTACGACGTGTGGGCCGACAACTGGCGATTGGACCGTCCGGGCGCCCCGCCGCTCACCGTGAAGAC
>JANNKI010000085.1:0-5386 GCA_031396225.1 bacterium
CGCTGCCGGCCAACTGCGGCGCGGCGCCACGTTGGTGCGTGACGACGCGGCACCCGAGGCCGTGACGCTCATCGCCACCGGATCCGAGGTGGCCGTGGCGCTGGACGCCGCCGAGCGTCTCGCCGCAGCGGGCCAGCCCGCACGCGTGGTGAGCATGCCCGCGCCGCAACTCTTCCTTGCACAGGACGAGCCCTGGCGCCGCCACCTCCTACCGGCCGGAGGCCGGAGATGCTCGATCGAGGCCGGTGTCACGTACGGCTGGCGCGAGATCGTAGGCGAACGCGGGCTTTGCCTGGGGATCGACCGGTTCGGCGAATCCGCGCCGGCCGAAGCACTGGCCGGGCACTTCGGCCTGACCGGCGAGGCCGTGGCGGCACGCGTGCGGGAGTGGGCCGAGCGCGCCTGAGCGGCGCGGCTACCGCGGCGCCACGCGTAGTCGCCGCGACAGCCAGTCGGCGATCAGCCCGAGCGTCGCGCGCGGGAGTTCCCGCGTGGTGAGCGCGACGTAGCCCGAGGGATCGCCGTCCGGGTCCGGCAGGAACAAGTGATTCGTGGCGGGCAGCACGTGTCGCGTGACGTCGCGATTGCCCGCGGCGCGAAACGCCGCGGCCAGCTCTTTCGACTGTTGCGCGGTCACCTGGCGGTCGGTGGCGCCTTGGAGGATGAGCACGGGCGGTGACGCGAGTCGTCTCGCCACAGGGAGCGGGTCGTGGCGAACGAAGTACGCGAACCAGGGGTCGGCGCTCGCGAGCGAATCCGCCGCGTGCCGCGCGGCCGCCAGTGTCGAATCGAGCGCGGCGCCGTGGTGTGTCCGCCGCGCCGCGCGGTCCATCTGGTAATCCAGGACGCGGCGGCCGGTCCACGCCGGGGCGGCCAGCAGCACCATCGCCGCCACGCGGCCGCTGCTCTTCGCCACGAGTGGCGCGATGAGGCCGCCCTCGCTATGCCCGAGCAGCGCCACCCGGTCGGAGTCGAGGTCCGCCCGCTGCGCCAACCAACGGAGCGCGTCTTCCGCGTCGGCTGCGAAGTCCAGGGTGGTGCTGCCCGTGAATCTCCCGCCCGAGCCCCCGACGCCGCGGTCGTCCAGGCGCAGCACGGCGATGCCCCTGCGCGAGAGCGTGTCGGCGATCTGCCGGAAGGGGCGGAATCCCTTGACGAGCGGGATCGCCTCGTCGCGATCCTGCGGGCCGGAACCGGTGAGCGTCACCACCACCGGCGGCCTGCCCGCGCCGCGCGGCCGCGTGAGCGTGCCCGCGAGCGTGAATCCGGCTCGCGTGGGAACGTTCACGCCTTCGGAGGTGTAAGGCGCGTCCGCCGGCGCCGAGTAGTCGCTCGGCGGCGGCGAGAGCAGGGCTTCGGGCAGGTCGTCCACCCGGTGGAAGGTCACGCCCTGTGCCGCCACGCCGCCGGACTCGATGCGGCCATCGCCGCGCAGGTGCACACCGAAGGTCACGCCGTTGAACGAGATCAGGGCCGAGTCCGGCGCGGGTCGCAGCACAGCGACCATGAACGTGGCACCGCCCGCCACCGCGAACACCGGCACGCTGTCGAGCGGCGGCGTGTGGGCGGCCGATCGGTTCAAGAGCGCCTCGAGCAGGAACACGGACGGATTCAGGTACGGGATCGAACCCGCGCGGCTCGCGAGTGGGCGCGGTGGAGCGGGATGCACCTCGGCGAACACCGTGTCGGCGCGCCACTCGAGCGTGGCTGACTGGAGCGCCGGGGCCGGCGGCGCGGTCCCGGCGGCGCGCGCTTCCGAGTGGAAGCGGACCGGCGACTGGTCCGGTCCGAGTTCCAGCCGGTAGTCCATGCGCAATCCCGCGAGCCGGAACAGCAGCACGCCCGAGACCCCGCGCTCATCCCCCGCATAGCGCTCGAGCGCGATGGTGTCGCCGAGTGCGAGCATCACGAATGCGCCGTGCGTCTCCGCAGCACGCGTCGGAGACGCCGGAGCGCACATCATCACGCAGAGCACGAGTGCGAGAATCGTGCGGATCATGGGGGATCCTCCAGGCGAGCCGGGGCCGCGCATTGCGTGCGGGTACTGACGCCACGCACTATGCACCATGCGCCTGGCACCCTTCGTCGGACACCATTCTCTGGCACCATTCGTCGGGGCACGACCCCCCACGCGGTACTTCCGATGAGGTTCCCATCGTGCGCTTCCCCCGTTCGAGCGGCTTGCTCCTCCACCCCACGGCGCTGCCCGGCCCGCAGGGCTGCGGCGACCTGGGCCACGCCGCGCACGCGTTCGTGGACCAGCTCGCGGCCGCCGGGCAATCGCTGTGGCAGGTATTGCCGCTCGGGCCCACCGGCTTCGGCGACTCGCCCTACCAGAGCTTCTCGGCGTTCGCGGGCAATCCCTCGCTGGTCTCGGCCGAGCAGCTGCGCGAGGCGGGCCTGCTCACGGCGGACGACGTCGCGCGCGTGCAAGCCCCGGGCAGCGATGCCGCGGACTTCGGCGCGGCGGTCGAGGGCGCGACTCATATCGCGGCGCGGCTGGCCGAGGCGCTCGAGCGCCCGGAGCATCGCCAGGAACTGGAGAGGTTCCGAGCGACCGCGCCCTGGCTCGCGGACTACACGCTGTTCATGGCGCTGCGCGAGGCGAACGGCCAGGGGCCGTGGACCAGCTGGCCAGATCCGATCCGCCGTCGCGAACCGGCCGCACTCGCCGAGGCGGCGCGCGCGCTCGCGACGCCGATCGGCCGCCACGCGGCCATGCAGTGGGCGTTCGCGCGGCAATGGCGGGAGCTGCGCGCGCACGCTCACTCGCGCGGCGTCCAACTGTTCGGTGACGTTCCGATCTTCGTGGCGTTCGACAGCGCCGAAGTGTGGGCGGCGCCGGCACTGTTCTCGCTCGACGATCAGGGCCAGCCCCTGGGGGTCGCCGGCGTGCCACCCGACTACTTCAGCGCCACCGGCCAGCTGTGGGGGAACCCCGTCTATCGCTGGGAGGCGCACGCCGCCGACGACTTCGCCTGGTGGCGCGCACGGCTCGCGACGGTGGAGGCGATGGTGGATCGTGTGCGACTGGACCATTTCATCGCGTTCGTGCGGCACTGGGAGGTGCCGGTGGGCGCGCCGGACGCGCGCGCGGGACGTTGGGTCCAAGGCCCTGGAGCCGCGCTGTTCCGCGCACTCGAACGCGAGCTGGGCTCGCTGCCGCTCGTGGCCGAGGACCTTGGCGAGACCGGGCCGGACGTCGAGGCGCTGCGAGACGAGCTGGGGCTGCCCGGCATGCGCGTGCTGCAGTTCGCGTTCGACGGCGACCCGTCGCATTCGTTCCTGCCGCATCGCCACGTGGGAAACTGCGTCGTCTACACCGGTACGCACGACAACGACACCACGCTCGGCTGGTGGGCCACGCTCGGCGAGCACCAGCAGCGCTTCGCGCGGGACTACCTGGGCGAATCGTGCGGCGACATCGCCTGGGACCTGATCGGGGCCGGCATGCGCTCGGTGGCCGACACGTTCGTGGCCCCGGTGCAGGACGTGCTGTCGTTGGGGAGCGAGGCGCGCTTCAACACGCCCGGGGAGCCGCGCGGCAACTGGACCTGGCGGTTGTCCGAGGGGCAGTTTCGCCGCCCGCTTCAAGAGCGCCTGCGAGAAGTCACGCTCGAGACGGGGCGTATGCGGGGCTGAGCGGCCCCGCCCGGGTCCGGGGCGGCGGTCCGAGCTCCAGCGCGGGCTTGCGCGCGGGCGCGCCCCGTCCGATGCTGGCTTCGCTCACCACCACCCCTGACCCCTCCAGCCCAAGGGAGTGCCCCCATGCAGAGTCGTGCCCGGCAATTGCTCGCGCTCGGTCAGAGCGTCTGGCTCGACTTCATCCGGCGCGGCCATCTTCAGTCCGGCGAGTTCGACCGCGACGTGCGCGACTCGGGCGTGGTGGGTGTGACCTCGAATCCCACCATCTTCCAACAGGCCATCGCGGGCAGTTCCGACTACGACGCCGCACTTGGCGAAGGCATCGCGCGCGGGCTCGAGGGCGAGGCGCTGTTCGAGTCGTTGGCGCTCGAAGACATCCGCATGGCGTGCGATCACCTGAAGCCCTTGCACGAGACCTCGGCCGGGCTCGACGGCCGCGTGAGCCTCGAGGTGAGCCCGCGGCTGGCGCGCGACACCGCCGCCACCACCGCCGCCGCCGCGCGGCTGCACGCCGCGGCGGACCGCGCGAACGTCCTGATCAAGATCCCGGCCACGCGCGAGGGGCTGCCGTCCATCACCGCGACGCTCGCGGCGGGCATCAGCGTGAACGTCACGCTCATCTTCTCGGTGGCGCGCTACCGCGAGGTCATGGACGCGTGGATGACGGGGCTCGAGCGCCTCGCGGCCGCGGGCGGCGACCTGGCCTCGGTGCGGTCGGTCGCGTCGTTCTTTGTATCGCGCGTGGACAGCAAAGTGGACGCGGCCATCGAACAACGCCTCGCCACGCTGCCTCCCGGCTCCACCGAGCGCGGCGAGTTGGAGTCCCTGCGCGGACAGGCCGCGGTGGCGAACGCCCGGCTCGCCTACGCCGCGTTCGAACAGGTGATCGCCACACCGCGCTTTGGCGCGCTGCGCGCGAAGGGCGCGCACGTGCAGCGGCCGCTGTGGGCGTCCACCAGCACCAAGAATCCCGCCTACCGCGATGTGCTCTACGTGGAGGAATTGATCGGCCCCGACACGGTGAACACCATGCCGCCCGCCACGCTGGTCGCGTTCAACGACCACGGTCGCGTGGAGCCGCGCATCCGCCACGACGTGGGCGGCGCGAGCGCGCTGTTCCAGCGCCTGACCGCCGCGGGCGTGCCGGTGGACGCGTTGATCGATGAGTTGGAACCCGAGGGCGTGCGCGCGTTCGCCACATCGTACGACGCGTTGCTCGCCACGCTCGAGAAGCGCCGGCTCGAACTGCTCGCGCAACGAGGGAGTGCGCGTTGAGCGATGCCCGCGTCGCCGCGGGAGCGTTCACCGATCGCCTCGCGGCGCGCGTGGGGGCACTGCGCGCGGACGAGCTGCCGCGCCGGCTCGCAGCACTCGACACGAGCCTGTGGGGCGCCGACCCCGCGCGCCGCGAGGCGATCGCCCGGCGACTCGGCTGGGTGCATTCGGCCGCCGCCATGCTCAAGCGCGCTCCGGAGTTCACCTCGTTCGCCGCGGGCGTGGTCTCGCAGGGCTTCACGCGCGTGCTGTTGCTCGGCATGGGCGGCTCGAGCCTCGCTCCCGAAGTGCTGGCTCGCGTGTTCGACGCGCGTCCGGGCGGGCTGCCGCTGCACGTACTCGACGACACCTCGCCGGCCGCCGTGCGCGCCGCGCTCGACGGGCACGACCCCGCCCGCACGCTGGTCGTGGTGGCTTCGAAGTCGGGCGGCACGGTCGAAGTGGCGAGTTTCGAGCGCGCGGCTTT
>JANNKI010000304.1:0-3286 GCA_031396225.1 bacterium
CCGGCGATGTGCTGTTGACGCTCGGCGCGGGCGACGTGTCCCGGTTGGCGGACCAGTTGTTGGCCGAGCTCAAGCGCGCGGTCCCGGCCAGCGGGGGCCGGCGATGAGCCGCTACCAGGGCAAGGCGCTGGAGCGCGGCAAGCGCGAGCCGCGCGGGACCTCGCCGTTCCGCCGCCCCGTGCGCGTGCTCGTCGCCATGCTCGTGCTCGGAGCGCTGGCCATGGTGCCGTGGGGCGACCTGCGCCAGAAGCTGCTCGTGGTGGACCGCATCCACGTCACCGGTGTGCGCTACCTCGACGCGGCGAAGGTGCGTAAGCGGTCGGGCCTCCGCGAGCGGCAGGACCTGTTGTCGTCGGACCTGGCGCGGGCGCGTCAGCTGGTGTTGCTCGAGCCGCGGATCCGCTTGGCGCACGTGCGGCGCGTGGGATTCCGCTCGCTGGAGATCCGGGTCGAGGAGCGCGTGCCCACGCTCGTCGTCGCGCACGGCGAACCTTGGGAGATCGACGACCACGGCGTGCTGCTCGAGCCGCTTCAGGCCGGAGTCGTGGCCGATG
This sequence comes from bacterium, assembly GCA_031396225.1. Classification (GTDB taxonomy): domain Bacteria; phylum Eisenbacteria; class RBG-16-71-46; order RBG-16-71-46; family RBG-16-71-46; genus JAIOPA01. The sequence continues at coordinate 555 of JANNKI010000304.1, forward strand.
TGCCGGTGCTGGCGGGCCCGGATTTCTCGGCCTATCGGCCCGGCAGCCAGATCCAGACGCCCGAGGTGAGAAGAGGACTCGCATGGACGGCGATTTTGAGCGACAATGCCCTGCGGCTCACCGGACAGGTCTCGGAGGTGGACGTCTCCGACTCCCGGCTCACGCGATTGGTGCTCCTGAACGGAGTGCGCGTGATCGGTCCGGTGTGGCCGAACGGCGCGCGGCAGTTGTCGGGCCTGCGCGCCACGCTCGCCGACCTTGCGGCCAAGGGCATGACGCCCCGCGAGGTGGACGTGCGATTCAAGGACCAGATCGTCGTGCGCGGTGCGAGGCCCGATGGCCCCACCGCCACGACTACGACATCGCGCGAGAGTTGAGGCCACCGAGGGAGGGACCCCCATGGCTCAGGCGACACGGACGTTTGCCGGCCTGGATATCGGCACCACAAAAATCTCCTGCATCATCGCCGACCAGACCCCCTCGGGCGAGTTGCGGATCGTCGGCATCGGGAATGCCCCCAGCGAAGGCCTGCGCCGCGGAGCCGTCGTCGACCTGGAGAAGACCGTCGCGAGCATCACCCGCGCGGTCGAAGAAGCCGAGCGCATGGCGGGCTTCCAGGCCAAGGGCGTGCACGCCGGCATCGCCGGTGACCACATCCGCAGCCTGAACAGCCGCGGCGTGGTGGCGGTTTCGCGCAAGGACAACGAGATCGCCGCGGCCGACGTGGAGCGCGTGATCGAAGCCGCGAAGGCCATCGCCATTCCGACCGACCGCGAGATCATCCACGTCATCCCGCAGGAATTCATCGTGGACGACCAGGACGGCATCAAGGACCCGGTCGGCATGAGCGGCGTGCGACTCGAGGCCGAGGTGCACATCATCACCGGCGCCGTGACCAGTGCGCGCAACATCTGCCGCGCCATCCAGCGCGCCGGTCTCAAGGTGTACGACCTCACGCTCGAGCCGCTCGCTTCGGCGGCGGCCGTGCTGGACGACGACGAGAAGGACCTCGGAGTCGTTCTGCTCGACCTGGGCGGCGGCACCACGGACGTGGCGGTGTTCCACGAGGGCGCCGTGCGGCACACGAGCATCATCCCGTTCGGGGGCGCGAACGTGACCAGTGACATCGCGATCGGCTTGCGCACGCCCATCGACAAGGCCGAGGCGATCAAGATCCAGTTCGGCTCCGCGCTGGCCTCGCTGGTGAATGGCGACGAGACCGTGAGTGTCTCGGGCGTCGGCGGGCGTGGCGACAAGGAGGTCTCGCGGCACGTGCTGGCATCCATGATCGAGCCGCGCATGGAGGAGATTTTCGCCCTCGCCAACAAGGAGGTGCGCAAGAACCACTTTGCGCCGCTCATCGGCGGCGGCGTGGTGCTGACGGGCGGCACGTCGCTGTTGCCTGGCGCGGCCGAGCTGGCCGAGCAGGTGTTCGAGATGCCCGTGCGCCTTGGGTTGCCGCGCGGGTTGGGCGGCCTGTCCGCCAATGTCTGTGACCCACGCTACTCGACCGGCGTGGGGCTGGTGATTCACGCCGCGAAGTCGGAAGAAGGTCCGGGGGATTTCGTCGAGGCGGGTGCGTCCAGGGTCCGGGCGCGCTTCGACCTACGCAACTGGTTCGCCGACCTGTTCTGAAGCTCATCACGCCGGGCGCAGGCGGGCAGGACGTCCGTCAGCCCGAACCAGGGAGGGTGCCCATGTCCACGTTCGAGCTCGAGATCGACCGCAGCAACTCCGCACGGCTTAAAGTCATCGGTTGCGGTGGGGCGGGCGGCAACGCGGTGAACCGCATGATCGGCGCCGGATTGCGCGGCGTGGAGTTCATCGTCGCCAATACCGACATGCAGGCGCTGTCGCAGTCGCTGGCGCCGTCCCGCATCCAGATCGGCGTGAACACCACGCGCGGCCTGGGCTCGGGGGGCGACCCCTCGACGGGCCGCCGGTCGGCGGAAGAGGACGAGGCCGCGATCAGCGACGCCGTGGCGGACGCCGACATGGTGTTCATCACCGCGGGCATGGGCGGTGGCACGGGAACGGGGGCGGCTCCGGTCGTGGCGCGCCTCGCGCGCCAGGCCGGCGCGCTCACCGTGGCCGTGGTCACGAAGCCGTTCCAGTTCGAGGGCCGTCGCCGCCTGCGGCAGGCTGACGAAGGCCTGGCCGAGCTGCGTGCCGAGGTGGACACGCTACTGGTGATCCCCAACGAGCGGCTGCTGTCGGTGGTGGACAAGGGCACGCCGCTGTCCGAGGCATTTTCGGTGGCGGACAACGTGCTGCTCCAGGCCACCAAGGGCATCTCCGAACTGGTCACGGTCCCCGGGCTGGTGAACCTCGATTTCGCCGACGTCAAGAGCATCATGGCCTGCCGCGGGAACGCGCTCATGGGCACGGGCCGCGGGATGGGTCCGAACCGCGCCGTGGACGCAGCCAGCCAGGCCGTCTCGAGCCCGCTGCTCGAGGACGTTTCCATCCATGGCGCCGAAGGCGTGCTGGTGAACATCACCGGCGGCCGCGACCTCACGCTGCACGAGGTGAATGAGGCCGCGCTGGTGGTCACGCAGGCCGCCGGCGACGATGCCAATGTCATCTTCGGCGCGGTCATCGATCCATCGCTCGACGGCGACCTGCTGATCACCGTGGTGGCCACGGGCTTCGGCGCGCACGGCGCGAGCCTGCGGCTCGTGGATCGCATGCAGCGTTCGTCACCCATCGTGTCGGGTCCGGCGGCCGCGGCG
>JANNKI010000117.1:0-2547 GCA_031396225.1 bacterium
CCAGATCGACGTGCTCGAGACCATGACGCCGCTCGAGTTCCTCTCGTTCCGCGAGCGGCTCGAGTCGGGTAGCGGTTTCCAGTCATTGCAGTTCCGCGAGCTGGAGTTCCTGCTCGGGAACAAGCGCGCCGAGGCGCTCACGCGCTACGAACCCGGCAGCGAGCATCGCGCACGGCTCGAGCGGCGCCTGGCGGCGCCGGGATTGTGGGACGCGTTTCTCCTCTACCTGGTGGCACGCGGGCACGCGGTGCCGGCCGAGGCGCTGGCGCGCGACGTGACGCAGCCGGTCGCCCCCGCACCAGCGCTGCAGCCGCTGCTGGTGATGATCTACCGCGCCGACTCCGAGGCGCGCAGCGTGTGCGAGCGCCTGGTGGACCTGGACGAAGGACTGATGGAATGGCGCTACCGCCACGTGAAGATGGTGGAGCGCACGATCGGCACGCGCCGTGGCACGGGCGGGTCGGCGGGCGCGGCCTACCTGAAGACCACGCTCGATCGCCCGCTGTTCCCGGATCTCTGGGAGATCCGGACCGAACTGTGAGCCCGAGTGCCGTGAAGCACGTCACGCTCGACGGATTGCGCCGTTCCCCCAACGCGCTCGCCGCCGACTACGCACGCTTCGACGTGGGTCGCCGGCTGTTGCTCACCGGGCACTCGCACCAGGCGTGGCCGGATGTGGCCCGCGAGGCACAACTCGCCGCATGGGACGACGCGGCGCACGATGTGGACGACAAGTGGGCGCTGGCTTTCGAGCGGGCGGAGCAGGTGCGTGCCGGGTTCGCGCAGCGACTCGGTTGCGCGCCGAACGAGGTGGCGCTGGCCGCGAGCACGCACGAACTGGTCGTGCGCCTGCTGTCGGCGCTGCCGCTCGCGATGCGGCCGCGCCTCGTGACGACCGACGGCGAGTTCCACACGCTGCGCCGCCAGCTCGACCGGCTCGACGAGGCCCGCGTGGCCGAGGTCGTGAAGGTGGCGGCCGAGCCCGTGGACACGCTCGCCGAGCGGCTCGCCGTGAGCGTGGATGACCGCACGGCTGCCGTACTCGTGTCGTCGGTGCTGTTCGAAAACGCGCGCATCGTGCCCGGGCTTGCGCGGGTGGCGGGCGCGTGCGCCCGCGTGGGTGCGGAACTGCTGGTGGACGCCTACCACCACATCGGCGTGGTGCCGTTCGACGTGTCGGCCGAGGGGCTCGACGGCGCGTTCGTGACCGGCGGAGGCTACAAGTATTGCCAGCTCGGTGAGGGGAACTGCTTCCTGCGCGTGCCACCCGAGTTCGCGCGGCTTCCCGTCGTCACCGGCTGGTTCAGCGAGTTCGCAGCGCTCGCCGAGCGGCCGGGCGGCGCGGTGCCGTTCGGCGAGGGCGCTGCACGCTGGGCCGGCGCCACGTACGACCCCGTGAGCCATTACCGAGCTGCGCGCGTGTTCGAGTATTTCGACGAGCGCGGGCTCACGCCCGCGCTGCTGCGCGCGGCGAGCCAGCACCAGGTCGGGCGCCTGGTGGAGCGTTTCGACGGGCTCTCGCTCGACCCAGGTGTCGTGACCCGCGACCGCTCGGCGCCGCTTGACGCGTACGCGGGCTTCCTGGCGCTGCGGTCGCCGCGTGTCGGCGCGTTGTCGCGGGCGCTGCTCGAGCGCGGCGTGTGGACGGACTTCCGCGGTGACGTGCTGCGGCTAGGTCCCGCGCCCTACCTCGCGGACGCGCAACTGGACGCCGCGATGGCGGCGCTGGGCGAGGTGGCGGCGCTCGGATGAGGCGCGCCGCTGGCGCGCCGACCACCTGGCCAGCGCTCAGTCTCCGATGTATCGCGCCAATACCGGGTAGGTGATGCTCGGGTCGCCGCCCACCTGTTCGGGGTCCACGACGTCGTGGTTCAAGTGGAGCGCCGTCGGGAACTCGTACACCCGCACATCCGTCGCGCCGCGCGCGCGCCATGCGGCCACGATCGCGGCCGACGCTTCGTTGTCCGCGGCCGGGTCGCCTCCCACGGTGATGAGTACGAACGACCGTGCGGCGGGAGGGACGCGTTTGGCCCGCGCCAGGACATGCGCCCCCACCATCATGGTCGCCGCAACCGAACGCGTGGCGAACCGCGGGTACACGTGCCGGGGCCCGGCGAGGTTCTGCTTGAGCTTGTCGTCCCACCACACGAATGCGTTGGGTAGCGCCGTCGCCAGCCGCGCGAGTGCGGCGGTGCGTGCCGGACCGGGCGCGCGCGCCCAGCCGAACATCGGCGCGATGACCACCGCGCGATTCACGTCCGCGCGCTCCTGTCCCGCCCAGGCCGCCAGCACTCCTCCGATGGACAGCCCCGCCACGGTGACGCTGTCGCCCAGGCCATGCGCCGCGTCCAGCACGCGGTCCGTCCAGACACTCAGTTCCCGGGCTCCGGCACGCGCCAGCTCATCGGTCATGCGATCGGCGAAGCCGTGGCGCGGAAGCCGCGGGATCAGCACGTTCGCACCGTTCGCGAACAGCGTCCGACCCAGCGAGTCGAACTGCTCCGGGCAGTTGGTGAGCCCATGGAGCAGCACGATCACGCGACCGGT
>JANNKI010000118.1:0-20740 GCA_031396225.1 bacterium
GTGGTCCGGGTCCGAGGCGAGCACACACGCGACCGTGGCGACGTCCACAACGTCGTCGAGCGAGCAGCCGCGCGACAGGTCGTTGGCCTGTTTCGCCAGTCCCTGGAGGATCGGCCCGAGCGCGATGGCGCCGGCCAGTCGTTGCACCAGCTTGTAGCCGATGTTGCCCGCATCGAGGTCAGGGAACACGAGCACGTTCGCGTGACCCGCGACCACCGAGTCGGGTGCTTTCCGCCGGCCCACGTCGGGGACGAGGGCGGTGTCGGCCTGCAGCTCGCCATCGATGTGCAGGTCGGGCCGGCGCGCCCGCGCAAGCGCTGTGGCTTCGCGCACCTTGGCCACGCGCGGGTGATCGGCACTGCCATGCGTGGAGAACGACAGCATCGCGACGTGGGGCTCTTCCTGCGTGAGCAGCCGGTGCCGGTCCGCGGCGAGACAGGCGATCTCTGCGAGCTGCTCAACCGTCGGGTCCGGGAGCACGCCGCAGTCGGCGAACGTGAGGACGCGAGAGGAATCGGGGGCCGTGGAGCCCCCGGGGCCCCCGGCCCGCAGCGGGCCGGAGGCCCCCGGACATATCATGAGGAAGAAGCTGCTCACGCTCTTCACGCCGGGCGCCAGCCCGATCAACCAGAGCGCCGCGCGCAACACATCGGCCGTGGGGCGCACGGCACCGGCCACGAACGTGTCGGCTTCGCCTTCACGCACGAGCAGCGCGGCCTGGAAAACGGGGTCCGCCGCGTAGCGTGCCAGGTCCGATTCCCCGAGCTTGCTCCCGCGTGCCTTCGCGAGCGCGGCGCGCGTGCGCGCCACGAGCGCCGGGTCGCGAGCGTCCACCAGCTCCACGCCACCCGGCGTCACGTCGGCTCGGCGCGCGGTGGCGCGCGCCTCGTCCGGGTCGCCCACGAGAGCCACCTTTGCCAGTCCCTCGCGCGCAAGGCGTACGGCCGCCCCGACCACTCGCGGGTCGCCCGCCTCGGCCAACAACAGCCGGCGAGGGGTCGCGCTGGCCATGCGACGGATGCGCTCGAGCGCGCGACTCACTTGTGCTTCGCCCTCGGGCCGCGCACGGCGGCGAACCGCTCGCGCAGGCGCTTCTCCACGCCCGCAGGGACCAGTCCGCGGATGCGGCCGCCATGGCGCGCCACCTCCTTCACGAGCGTGGAGTTCAAGTACGTGAACTCCTGGCTCGGCATGAGGAACGTGATCTCGAGGTGCGGCGCGAGGCGGCGATTCATGAGCGCCATCTGGAACTCGAACTCGAAGTCGCTCACCGCTCGCAATCCGCGGATGATCGCCTGTGCCCCGATGCTGCGCGCGCAGTCCACCAGCAGGCCCGAGAAGTGCATGGCCGACGCGCCACGGATGCGGCGCACCGAATCCTTGATCATCTCGACGCGCTCCTCCGGCGTGAACAGCGAGGTCTTCGTCGAGTTGTGGGCCACGGCGATGACGACGCGGTCGAACAGCACCGAGGCGCGACGCGCGAGGTCCAGGTGGCCGTTCGTGAACGGATCGAAGCTCCCCGGGAACAGGGCGATGCGCGGTCCTCTCCTCATGGTCCAGGGTCCTCCGCGGGCGGTGACTCCCCGCCCGCCCGATAGACGTGCACGACTGTCTCGCCGTAGCGCCGCTCCCGCTCGCGGGCGAGCACTCCCTCCGTGTCCGGCACCACATCCTTGCTGTGCGTCTCGAGCACCACGCGAGCGCCCGGTGGCAGCACGCCCGTGCGCCCGAGTCCGGCCAGCGTCGCGCGCGCGTCGTGCCCGCCGTAAGGCGGATCGGCGAACACCAGCGCAGCCTCGGCCAGGACCCCGGCGAGCCGGCCGAGTCCGCCCGGGAGCCGGACCGGCCAGACCTTCACCCGTTCCCCGAGCCCGAGCTCCTCGACGTTGCGGGCGATGGCCTCGCGCGCGCGTCGGTCCACTTCGACCAGATCCGCCCGCGTCGCCCCGCGCGACAGCGCCTCGATGGCCAGCGCGCCGCTCCCGGCATACAGGTCCACGACCCGCAGGCCATCGAGCGGTCCCAGCGCCATGAAGAGTGCTTCGCGGACGCGATCCGAGGTCGGACGGGTGCGGTCGCCGTGCGGCGCATGCAGCCGCCGGCCTCCGAGCTCACCCGCGATCACACGCATGGTGCGGCGAAGATGGCCGAGCGCATACGCGGGTGTCAATCGCGCACGCACGCTGCCCGACCGCACGCGCGACTCCGGCGGGGCCGGAGGCCCCGAGTGGGCCAGAGCTCCCGAGTGAACCGGAGGCCCACGCAGCTCTAAGGCAGCTCGACGCTCTCCATCCCCGACGGCAGGCTCACGCGGAATGCCGGCGCCCCTCGGGCGCGCATGAACCGCCAACCGCTCAGGCGGTAGGCCTGGCGGCCCCCTTCCCCGTCGGCCAACACGAGTCGCGCTGGCAGCCCGCGCGCGTTGAGCCAGACCTCTGCGCTGTCGGCCGCGCTGCTCACGTCGCCGGACACCACGAGGCGGTAGCGACGAGGGGAGAGGCGCGACTCCTTTACCTGTGCGGCGCCTCTGGCGCCGCTCGAGCCGCGGGAGCCGGTTGCCCCCCCGGCATCGTCGCCGCCGGAGGCGGCGGAACCAATGAGCAGCCGCCACCAGCGCATCGCGGCCACGGAGTGACGGGGCGACAGGCGCACGAGCTGCTTGAGCGAGGGCTGGAGCCACTCGCCGCCGTCATCGCGAAGCGTGATGCTCTCGCCCGTGGCCTGCACGTCGAGCCTGGCGAGCGAAGGCGGTTCGAGCGCCAGCCTGCCACTCCGGGTTTCCGCGGCGCGCCCGGGTGGCCCGGCGACGGTCCAGCCGAGCACCGCTTCGGCGCGGCCCGAACGACGGAGTTGCGCGACCAGTCCGCGCGTGGATTCGAGCGGCGCGGCGAACGAGCCTGACGGCAGTACGAGCGCTCCCACCAAGGTTGCCGCGAGCACACAGCACATCGCCTCTCGGATCCGTGCCACTAGCGATTAGCTCCGCGCAGGCCCAACACGCGCTGGAGATCGGAGAGCCCGAGCGGACGCACGTCGTCGGGGATCCCAAGCCGGAACCAGGCTGGCTTCACCCGCTTGATCGAGTGAACGTCCTCGAGGTCCATGCGCACCCGCACCCAGCCCGCGCCATCGGCCACCTCGATCCGCTTGGGCCACGCAGCACTCCCGGCGCCCTGCCAGGCCGAGTATCGAACCGAGACTTGGTGCTCGCCGCGCGAAACGCCCAACTCCTTCGGCCGTCCCGCAGGATCGACGCGCAGTGTCCACGCCTCGCCGGCCTCCTCCCAGTCGAGCGTCGCGCCTGCGCTGTCGGCGCGTGAGCGCCGCCAGGCGTCGCGTGGCGCCTGCCAGCCGGCAACGATCGCGCGGCCGAGGAATCGCCCCGGTTCGCGGATGCCCAGCGAGTCGGCGAGACCTGGCAGGCGAACCCCCAATCGTTCCGACGGCATCCACGCGGTCAGCGTGTCGTCGGCCACCACCGCATCGAGCAGCACACCGAGGAGCCAGCGCGCCTGGATCCGCACCCGATCCGGCGACGCGAGCCGCGTGGTCACCGAGATCGCGGGCAGCCGGCCGGTCGCGCGGCCGTCCACGCGGAGCACCGCGCGCGCCTCGAGTCCCTGGAGCCGACGCTCGCGCCGCTGGGCGCCCACGCGCGCCGCGGACTCCAGGGACTCCAGGCTCCCGGGCGGGGGCGGTGCGCAGCCGGCCGCTAAGCCGACCAGCGCCAGCAGTCCCCATCCCGCTCACTGCTCGAGCTCCCGACGGCGGCCGGCCGGGCGACGCGGCCCGCTCATGCGTCTCCCAAGGCGGCCAGCACAGCTTCGGCCACTTCCACCGGGGTGCGCCCGGCGGTGGCCACCCGCGCGTGCGCCGCGTCTGCATAGAGCGACTCCCGTTCGCGGAGAAGGTCGTCGAGTCGGATCTCGGGATCGGCGCCGGCGAGCAGCGGCCGGGTCCGTCCGGGATCGCGCTCCGCCGCTTGCAGCCGCCGCAAGGCCTCGGTGGGCGCGACTTCCAGCCACACGACCCGGCAGCACTCGCGCAGCAACTGGCGATGTGCGGGATCCAGCACCACGCCCCCGCCGCACGCCACGACCTGCACGCCCGAGCGCAGCGCCTCGGCCAGCAGGTCGCTCTCGCGCCGGCGGAACCACGCCTCGCCGGCACGTTCGAACAACTCCGCAACGCTGCAGCCCTCGACCGCTTCGATCATTCCGTCCAGGTCGGCGACCGAGACGCCGAGGCGTTCGCCGAGCACACGGGCCACCGAACTCTTCCCGGCGCCCATCAGTCCGATGAGCGCGATCGGGCGGGATCCCTGCTTCTTCATGGCGTGAGCGTAAAGGAGTTTCCACGAAACTGCACCGGGCCGGCCCCGGGTCAGCTGGCCGCGCACCGCCGCACGCCCCGGGGGCGGCGCCCGGCTCGGCGATAAACGCACCGCCGCCGGACCCGGGGGCCCGGCGGCGGTGGATCGTTCGTGCGATGGGAGGAGTTCAGTTCTTCGGCGTGGTGGTGTCCGCCGCGATGTTGCTCACGATCCTCGGCGTCACGAAGATGATCAGCTCGCGGTTCGACTTCACCGTCGTCTTGGAGCTGAACAGCATGCCGATGAGCGGGATGTCCTTCAGGTACGGCACACCCACGTGCACACTGCTCTCGTTCGTTCGGATGAGGCCGCCGATGACCGCGGTCTGGCCATCGTCCACCATGACGCGCGTGTCCGCCTCGGAGGTGTTGATGATCAGGCCGCCCTGCACCGTGGAGCCCGAGGCCAGGTCGCTGACCTCCGGATGCAGGTCCATGATGATCTTCCGCTCGGACGTCAGGTGCGGCGTCACCTTGAGCTGGATACCGATCGTCTGCAGCTGCGACACCGGGTTGCCGGCGACGTCCTGCACGATGAGCGGGATCTTCTGGCCCACCACGATCTTCGCCTCGCGGTTGTCCACCGTGGTGATGCGCGGATTCGAGATGATGTTGGCCTTGTTGTTGCTTGCGAGCGCCTGCAGCTGCGCCTCGATGTCCCCGAAGTTCTTGAACAGTCCGACCGTCAGGCGGCCCGCCGCGCCGGGGACGCCGGCCTTCACACCCGAGCCCATGAGTTCCTGGCCGTTCGGGCTGATCGCCGGACGCAGGTTCACCGGGTCGCCGGCGTTGTCCACCACGAACTCGGACTCGGCCAGGCCGTGGTTCCACACGATGCCGAGGGCGTTCAACGCCGAGGCGTCCACGTCCACCAGCTTCGCCGTGATCTCGATCTGCGGCGTCTCGGAGTCCAGCTGCGCCGCCATCTGCGACACCGCGTCGAGGTTGGACGGCAGGTCCGTGAGGATCAGCGAGTTCGTCCGCTTTTCCACCTGGATCGAGCCGCGCTTGGACAGCGTGGCGCTGAGTGGCGTGGCGAGCTCGCCCGCGCTCGCATAGTTCAGCTTCACGATACGCGTCTCGAGCGGTACGAGTTCGAGTGTGCGGGCATTCGCCGTCTCGCGCTCCACCTTCTCGGCGTTCAGCTTGCTGGCCTCGTCAACGCGAATGACGGAACCGTCTTCCACGTAGTCCATGCCGTTCGCGCGCAGGACCGCCTTGAGGGCGTCCTGCCACGCCACGTTCTTGAGCGTGATGCGCACGACACCGCGGGCGTTCTGGCCGAGCACGATGTTCCGGCCGCTGAACTCCGAGATGGCGCGCAGGACGGTGCGCAGGTCGGCGCCGTCCACGTCGAGGCTGAAGCTGCCCGTCGTGGTGCGCACCAAGCCCACCGTGGAGCTGGCAGAGGATTGTGCCGCGGCGGGAGCCGCGACGGCAGCCGCCAGCAGCGCCGCCAACAGGATGCCGAAACCGGCCTTCTTACCGAACATTCGCGTCTCCCTTCCGCACGAATGGAATCACCACCTGCTGGCTCTGGCCGTCTGCCGTGACGTTCACCACCACGGCATCCCGCCGAAGCGACTCGACATACCCGTTCTGCAACTTGTCACCCTTGCGCAGCACGTAGCTGTTGCCACGCACGTCCTCGACCATCGCGAACTGGTCCGAGGCTCCCCACACGATGCCGACGATCCTCATGCCGCCCGGATCCGGGGGCGCGTCGCCGCCGACGTCGTTGCCGACGAACTCACCCGACAGCAGCGACTGGAACGGATCGCGACGCCCGATGGCGTTGTATTGGTAGGTCACGTGCTCGTCGAGCTGTGCGAGCTTGGCGCGACGCGGCGCATCCGGGGTCACGGCGCTCACGGCCGTGGCGTTGGAAGCGTTCGTCGAGGCGAGACGCGTGGCTTGCACCTGCGGCAGGGAACCCGACTTGCGCGAAGCGGCTCCCGGTTCCATCGCGGGCGCGTCGAGTTCCGGTACCTCGGCCAGGGCCGGAGCGCTCGTCGCGGGCTCCATGCCCTTGGCCAGCACCGGCTCTTCCGCCTGGGAACCCGGGAAGGGGATCCAGCCCATGCGCACTCCGCCGATGCCGACGGCGGCGAGCACGAGGACCACCACGCCCACGACGCGCAGCGTGCCGGCGTTCTTCAGGCCGCCACCCGAGGCTTCAGATCTTGCGGCCATTCTTGTCCCCCTTCTTCGCATCACCCTGGGCAGCGGTCGCAGCTGGCGCCGTGTTCAGGCTGTAGGCCGAGGCCGTGAACTCCGCGACCGTGCTGCCCGCATTGTCGTTGCGCGCATTGGTCGTGAGTTTGAGATTGGACACCGTGACGATGCGACGCATGTTCGACAGCTCCGCCAGGAACGAGCCCACCGAATGGAAGTCCCCGGACACCGCCACGCTGATCGGCATCTCCGTGTGGTAGTCCGACGGCTGCATGCCGCCCGGGCGGAACATCGTGAACGTGATCCCGGTCTGCTGCCCGGCCAGCGTGATCTTGCGTAGCAGGGTCGGCAGTTGGCGTTCGGTCGGGAGCAGCTCGGAAGCCAGCTCCCAGCGCTGGTGCAGCTGATCGTACTCGGCCTCGAACCGCGGCAGGTCTGCCACCGAGGCGCGAGCGCGAGCCAGTTCGGCCGACTTCTGCTCGTACTGACCTTTGAGTTCAGCGATGTGTTCGCTCCCCTTCGGGAACGTCCACGGCAGCAGGTGCGAGAAGAAGTACACGCCCAGCGCGCCTCCCGACAGGAGGAACGCCAGCAGGAGCTTCTGCACCGCTGGGCTCTTGAGATCGAAGTTGGCCATGGTGCGGGTCTCCTAGTTGGCGCCCTGGTCTGGATTCACCGAGCAGCTGAGCTTGAACTTGACGACACTCTTGTCGATCACCTGGCCACGCTCCGCGACTGCCAACTCGACGTTCGAGAACATCGACGAGCGCTCGATCCGGGACATGAAGTCCGAGACCACCAGGTTCGAATAAGTGACCCCCTCCAGCTGCAGGTGGCTGCTCGCATCCTGCGAGACCCCGGTCAGCCAGAGGTGGTCGGGAACACACCGAGCCAGCTCATCCATGAGCCGCACGCTCTGGGTGCGTCCTTTCTCCAACTTCGTGATGATGCCCATGCGCAGGTCGAGTTCGGCGCGCTCCTGTGCCAGCTGATTGACGCGCGCGATCTGGGGCGCCAGCGCCCGCGACTCGGAATCCACTTGCTGGATGGACTTCTCCAACCCGGACTGCCGAGCTTTCTGCGACATGGTCGAGCCCGCGATCACGAGCGCCGCGGCGGCCAGGACTACACCGGGCAGCACCATGTCGCCGAGCTTGAAGTCGATCTGGATCTGTTTGCGCTTGCCCTTTTCTTCGCGCGGCAGGAGATTGACGCGGATCATCGCTTGTCCCCCTGACGGCGCAGAGCCAGACCGATGCCGACCGTGAGGAGGGGCGCCACCTTCATCACGTCCTGCCCCGCGAACAGGGCCGGGTCATACTGGATACGGGCGAGCGGGTTCACGATCTCCGCCGACACGTGGAAGCGACGGTTCAGGAAGTCGGTGATGCCCGGCGTGAGCGCGCTGCCGCCGCACACGAGGATGCGGCTGATCGAGCCCGCCTCGCCCGCCGTGCGCAGGTACGCCTGTGCGCGGTCGAGCGCGGTCGCGATGCCTTCGCACGCCTGCTCGATGACCGGGCCCACCTCGAGCCCGGGGCCCGACTCGCCGCGCACCGCGGCGACCGCCTCCGAGTGGCTCAGGTTGTATTTGCGCTGGACCGCCTCGGTAAACGTGCTGCCACCCACCTGGAGGTCCTTCGTAAAGTACGGAACGCCGGCCTGCACGATGTTGATGTTGGTCATCTCGGATCCCACGTTGAGGACCGCGACGACCTCTTCCGGCGCCAGATCGTAGTTCGCTTCGATCGCGTTCTGCGCGGCGAACGAGTCAACGTCCACGATCGTTGGCGTGAGCCCGGCCTCACGGATCAGGTCGCTGAACGAGACCACCATGTCCTTCTTGGCGGCCACGAGCAGCACCTGCATCTGCTGCGGGTCGTTTGGCGCGGCGCCGAGGATCTCGAAGTCGAGCGAGACATCATTGATGTCATAGGGGACGTGCTGCTCGGCCTCCCAGTAGACGGCCTGCTGCGCGTCCTCGGCGGACAGCTTGTTCATCGTGATCTTCTTCACGATGACGGCGCGACCGCTCACGGCCGCAACCACCTGGCGCGTCTTGATGCCGCGCGAGTCGAGCAAGTTGGAGATGGCATCCGTCACGAGCTGGCGGTCCATGATCTCGCCGTCCACGATGGCCTCGGCCAGCGGTTGCGAGACACCCCAGTTGACGAGCCGGTACTGCTTGTTGGGCTGGGACTCGAGCTCCACCACCTTGACGCTGTGGCTACCGATGTCCAGGCCCACGAGCGACTGCTTCTTGCCGAAGAACATTGAAGTTCACTCCCTGAAGGTGGTGTGCCGGGTGCGGCTGCGTTTCGCGGATCTCGCTGCAGCGGCCGTCCGCCACCTGACGTGTCCGCGAGGCTTCCCGCGCACACGCCGCCTGACGGGTGTTTCATCGGCCCTTGTCACCCCGTCCTGAAGGGCGATTTTCACTGGAGCGCCGTCGCTCCGGGCGCGACGGCCCAAGGGTCACTTGAGCAACACGGCCGGCGTGGTGAGGCGCCGGACGGTGAGGTCTCGGCGGCCGGTCCGCAGTGCATGCTGCAATTCCTTGATCTCCCGTTCGGCCATCTCGCGCAGCAGTGGGTTCGGGCTGGTGAGCCGCACCTCGTCCCACAGCAGCAGCGCCACCGCGAGGTCGCCCGCGTGCTGGCGGGTGTACGCCGCGAACCGCGTGGCCTGGGGCGGCCCCCCGGGTAGCCGGCCGGCGCGCTCGAAGTACTCGGCCGCCTTCGTCAGATCGCGGCCGCCGGGGCGCACGAAGTAGAGGAATCCCAGCTCGAACGCGAGCCGCCCGCTTCGCGGATTGCGCTCGATCGCGCGCAGCATCAGGCGCTCCGCGGCGGGAAAGTCGCGGCCCTCCTGGGCCAGGGCGAACGCGCCGAAAACATACGGCCCCTCGAAGCCGGGAGCGAGCGTGGTGAGCACATCGAACACGTGTTCCATGCGCGAGAAACGCACGTCCGTCTGCCGGTGCTCGCCGTAGTACTGGACAGCGCGGAGCCAGGCCAAATCGGCCATGCTCTCGTCATGGCCGAGTGCGGCCGGCCGGAGCGCGCGCCCCGAGGGGTAGTAGGCCAGTTCCTCGAACGGCTTCGGCCGGGGCAGGACGCGCGCGGTGTAAGCGGCCAACTGGAGCACGCCGACGCCGAGCACGAGCGCGACCGACCAAGCGACCAGCATGCGCCGGCGCACGACGGGCAACGCGCCCCAGGCGAGCGTCGCCGCGTTCACCGGAAGTCCCGCGACTCGAACGCCGCGGCCGCGAGTGCCAGGACGCAGCCGCAGTAGAGCGCCGCGTATCCGGTGGCGAGCAGCAGGTGCAGAGCGCTCGTGGGGTCCCCCCCCGACGCGAGTGCGCGCATGTTGAACAGTGACAGGTTCGGCAGCAGGTTCGCGATCGTCTCGACCGCCTCGCGGCTGCCCGAGGGGAGCCTCGTGGCGACCTGGCGCAGGTCGTCGCACCACTGGCCGGCGAGGAAGAACCCGAGCGTGTAAAGTGCTGAGAGAACCGGCGTGGACAGTGCCGAGAACATCACGGCGAGCGAGGTGATCACCGCGAGCTCGAGGCCGGCCAGGTACACCGCCTGCGTGATCGCCATGGCGTACGAGGCGTGCCCCGTGACCGCGAGCAACAGCCCGAGCGCTCCGCCGAGCAGCGCCGCGACGGCGGCGAGCGCGGCGGTGAGGCCCAGCCACTTGCCGACCAGATAGAGCGGGCGCGGCAATGGACGAGACAGCAGGTTGAAGATCGTCCTGCGTTCGATCTCCTTGTTCACGAGCGCCGCACCCACGGTGAGGATGACCAGCAACCCGAGCCAGGAGATGGACGACAGCCCGAGGTCGACGGTGAGACGCAGGTCCTCGCCCATCGCCAGCGGCGCGGCGACCTTCGTGAACGCCAGCAGCACGATGCCGCCGATCACGATCCCGGCGAGCACGCGGTCGCGCACCACTTCGCGGAACGTGTTCTGGGCGATGAGCAGGGCGTTCATCCCTGCCTCCGCACGCCCTGCGCCTGGAACGCGGAGCTCTCGGCCGCGGCCATGAACAACTGCTCGAGCGACGGCCGTTGGGGCGTGACGCTGGTCACGGTCACACCGTGCGAGAGCAGCCAGCCCAGCACCTCCTGGAGCCGCGCCGGATCCTCCACGATGAACGCGGACGCCCCGCCCGCCTCCCTCCGCCTCAGCGTCCCGGAACCTCGACCAACGGAAATCCCGCCACGCTCACCTCGATCGTCGGGGCGGCACCCTCCACCAGCTCGCCCACGGTGGCGACCCGCTCCAGGCGGCCGCCGAGCAGGATCGCGACGCGATCGCAGAGCGCTTCCACGTCGGGAAGGATGTGCGACGAGAACAACACGGTCGTGCCCTGCTCGCGCTGTTCCAGGATCAGGTCCCGCACGTCGCGACGACCGAACGGGTCGAGCCCGCTCATGGGCTCGTCCAGGATGAGCAGCTCCGGCTCGTGCACCATCGCGGCCGCGAGCCCGAGGCGCTGGAGCATCCCCTTCGAATACTTGCGGAGCACCAGCCGCTCGCGTTGCCCCAGGCCGACCTTGCCAAGCCAGTGCCGTGCCGCCCGCGACGCCGGCTGCGCCTGCAGGCCGGAGAGTCTCGCGACGAACTCCAGGTACTCGAATCCCGTGAGCGAGTCGTAGAAGTAGGGCTGTTCGGGGAGGAAGCCCAGGCTCGTTCGGCTCCGCACATCGTCGATCGACGTTCCCAGCAGGTACGCCTGCCCCGATGTGCGCTTGAGGAGCCCGGCGAGGATCTTCATCGTCGTGGTCTTACCCGCGCCGTTGGGACCGAGGTAGCCGAAAACCTCGCCCCGGTGGACCTCGAGATCCAGCGCGTCGAGGCCGCACGTCCGTTTGAGCGTCCACGGGTTCACGTAGGTCTTGGTGAGCCCGACGATTCGGACGGCGGCCTCCCGACAGGCCAACTGGGCCGGCGCCGCGGAACGGTAAGGGTCTGGCCGGCTGCCGCTCGCGGCGGTCAACGGCTGGTGGCTCGGGGACTGGGCATTCATGTCGGTCGGACGTACTCCCTTGTGTGCACAATGAGTTGCCGGCCTGGGACGGCTCGGGCCGGCATCGTGCTCGGGCAGATTGCAATCCGCGTGCCGCGAACAGCCATGTCCTCCCCCAACGCGGAACGGCCGGCCCGGGACGGGCCGGCCGTCGCGACACGGTCGAAACGCGTCAGTTCCTGCCGGGGGTGAGGACGAGGCGAAGGTCCGAGCCCGCGCCGCTGCCGGCGATCTGGTAGGTGAAGCCGAGGGAGTCCCCGTAGGACACCACACCGGGCTTCGCCGCTCCGCTGGCCAGCGGGACCACCCACGCGGGCTGGTCGACCCAGGCGCTCGCGGAACCGCTGCTGCCGTCGAACGGGTTCTTGAAGCTGGAGCCGTAGGTCTGCAACGTGCTCGCGACATCGTCCGCGAGGAGAGCGTATCCGCCGTCGTTCTGGACGTTGTAGTCCTCGGCCGCGAGCTGAAAGGTGTGCATGTTCGACTTCGTGCTGCCTTCCTTCGCCCGCTTCTGCATGCTGATGAAGTTCGGGATCGCGATCGAGGCCAGGATGCCGATGATCACGACCACGATCATCAGCTCGACCAGCGTGAAACCCTTCTCCGGTTTCATCTCCGCCTGGGCCTTTCCTTCGGGGCGCGGCGGGAGCCGGCCCTGGGTGTCGCAAGCAATGTAGTTGGGAGAAACAGAACAGGCGCGGGGGCCGGAGCCCCCACGCCCGCTGGAGATGCTGTTACTGGCCGCTCGTCAGCTGCAGGATGAGCGGAGCAGCCTTGCCCTGGCCGCCGATCACGTACGTGAGGCCAGCCGTACCGGCAGCGTTCGTCGAATCCGAGTACGCCACGATACCGGGGACCACCGGCACGACGATCGGACGAGCGAAGGCCGCAACGTCCGCGAACGCCACGCCCGAACCCTGCGTGCTGGTGAACGGGTTCTTGAAGTTCGAACCAGCGTTCGGAAGCATCGGCTCCACCGTGGTCGCGAGGATCGCGTAGTTGCCGTCGTTCTGCACGCCGTAGTCTTCCGCGGCGAGCTGGAACGTGTGCATGTTGGCCTTCGTGCTGCCTTCCTTCGCGCGGTTCTGCATCGCGATGAAGTTGGGGATCGCGATGGCGGCGAGGATGCCGATGATCACGACCACGATCATCAGCTCGATCAGGGTGAAGCCCTTCTGGGACTTGGTCATTGCTCTGTCTCCTCCGTATTCGAGTGGCCCGCACGGCGTCCGCCTGGGCAGCCGAGACGCTCGACGAGTAACCAACGCAACCCATGTGCCAATCACCACCCGGAGCCCCTGTTGTCCCCTATCTGTCAACCGGACAACGTGTTGCGTGGAGCGCCGCCGCTGAGTGATTCCCCCCACGAAAATCCTCGACCGTGCAATTTCCTGTCGTGCCACCGGTTCCCTTGCAGCGCGCACGCTCACGCGGCGTGCTCGTCACGCTCGAACATCGTGTCCTCGCCGTCCGCCAGGCCCGAGCGATCCCGGCCCGGCCGCTCGATGCCGTAGCCGATGAGCTTTCGGTAGAGCGTCGACGCGTTGATGCCCAGCAGCTCGCTCGAGCGCTTCTTCTGCCAGCGCGTGAAGTTGAGCACCTTGAGGATGTACTCCTTCTCCAGTTCCTCGAGCGTCATGTTCGGCGAATCGATGACGAGGCTCCCCTTCTGGCTGTGTCCGAAGCGGATCTTGTCCGGCAGGTCCTCCCCCGTGATGACGCCGCCCTCGTCGAGGATGAGCGCGCGCTCCATCACGTTCTCGAGTTCGCGCACGTTTCCCGGCCAGTCGTACTTGAGCATCAGCTCCATGGCTTCCTTGCTCACGGTCTTGGGGACCCCGCCCTTGGCGTGCCGCTTGAGGAAGTGATCCACCAGCACCGGGATGTCGTCGCGACGCTGGCGCAGGGCCGGCATGCGAAGCGGGATCACGTTCAAGCGGAAGAACAGGTCCGCCCGGAAGCGGCCCTCGGCCACCTCCCGCTCCAGGTCCACGTTCGTCGCCGCGACCAGACGGCAGTCGATCTTCACCGTCTGCGTGCCGCCGACCGGGATGATCTCCCGCTCCTGAAGCGCTCGCAGCAGCTTCACCTGGGTCGCGATGGGCATGTCGCCAACCTCGTCCAGGAAGAACGTGCCGCCCTCGGCCACCTGGAACAGGCCGGGTGAGTCCTTCACCGCACCCGTGAACGAGCCCTTCACGTGACCGAACAGGTTGGACTCGAGCAAGTCCCGTGGAATCGCGCCGCAGTTGATACTCACGAACGGACCCGAGTGCCGGCGACTGCGATAGTGGATCTCGCGAGCGATCAACTCCTTACCTGTGCCGGAGTCGCCCTGGATGAGGATGGTGGCCTCGCTGTCCGCCACTTTGTCCACCATCTTGAACACGCGGACCATCTCCTCGGACGAGCCGATGATGGTCTTCTCCTCGTGCCCCCTCTTGAGCTCCCGCTTGAGGAACTGGTTCTCGTTCTTCACGCGACGCATCTCGAGTGCATTGCGAACGGCGAGCCGGATCTCGTCATTCTTCGCGTTCTTGAGCAGGTATTGGAAGGCGCCCAGGTTCACGGCATCGATCGCCGACTGCTGGGAGGCGTATGCGGTCATCAACACGACCGGGATGTTGGGGTCGTGCTTCTTGATGCCCTGGAGCAGTTGGATGCCGTCCATTCCGGGCATCTTGATGTCGCTGATGACGACGTCGAACGGCTCCATGCGGATCTTGTCGAGCGCGTCCCGGCCGCTGTTGACGGTCGTGACCTGGAATCCTTCCTTCCGCAGCACGATGCCCAGGAACTGCGTCATGCTCTGCTCGTCGTCGACCACCAGGATCTTCTCGGCAGCCATGAACTCACCTCGCTGGATACGGATCGGGACAGCCGATCACGCCGCCCGCGCCAAGGACACCGCCGGTCCGGGCAGGATCACCCGGGCCGTCGTGCCTCGGCCGGCCACGCTCTCGAGGGACAGCACGCCGCCATGTCGCTCGACGATCCGTTGTGCGATCGCCAGCCCCAGGCCGGTGCCTCCCCGCTTGGTTGTGAAAAAGGGTTCTCCGACGCGACGCAGGTCTTCGGGCTCGATCCCCGGACCGTCGTCGTGGAATTCCACCGCGACATGCTCAGCGTCGCGCACCACCCACCGCACGGTGAGTGTGCCGCGCTCGCCGAGCGCCTCCAACGCGTTCGCCGCCAGGTTCAGCCACACCTGACGCATCTGCTCCGTGTCCAGCGAGACCTGCGCTTCGTCCAGGCCCGGCACGAACTCCACCTGCACCCCGCCTGCGCGGCGCGGATCCAGCCGCAGCGTGTTCACGAATTCGCGCAGGTGCTCGTCGAGCGCCACCGACCCGAGCGCGAGATCGCGCTCTCGCGAGTAGCTCAGCAGGTCGGTGACGAACTTGTTGAGGCGCGCGGACTCCCGTGCGATGAGGTCCATGAGGTCGGCCGATTCCCCGTCGAGCTTGAGTTCGCGCTGCAGCACTTCGACGGAACCGCTGATGGGCTTGAGCCCGTTGCGCAGCTCGTGGGCGATGCCCGCCGCCAACGCGCCCACCTCGGCCAGCGTCTCGTTGCGGCGCGCGCGCCGCTCCATTTCACGTACCTCGGTCAAGTCCTGGAACACCGCGACCACGCCGGTGAGTTCGCCTTCGTGCATGAGCACGTTGGTCGAGACTCCAAGCGGCAGCGACCGTCCCTTCGCCGTCGCCACCACGAGCTCGGCGCGGGCACGGCCCCGGCCCCGCACCTGCGAGTCCTGGACGAGCGTACGCAGCGCCGCGAGCCGCTCGGGGAGCGCCTCGCCAACGGCGCGGTCCTGGACGTCCTCGGCCCGCACGCCGAGCACCTGCTCGGCCGCCGGGTTCAGGTAGCCGACCCGGCCTGTGTTGTCCACGGTGAGGATGCCCGTGGTGAGGTGCCGGAGGATCGCGTCGTTGTCCACACGGACGCGGTCCAACTCCTTCTCGGTCCGCTCGAGATCGCCGGCCGTGCGCTGCACGCGCTCGCCGAGCACGCCCGAGAGCACGCCCACGATGGTGAGGAACGTCACCATGAGCTCCGGCTTCACCAATGCACTCACCGCCGCATCCGGCCCGCCCAGCGGCGCGGCCAGGGATGGCAACGCGAGGAATCCCGCGCACGCCCCCGCGGACGCGAACAGCCCGCCGCCGATGCGGCCCACGACGCCGCCCGTGATCACGACCAGGGCGTAGAACAGCACGAACTGGCTGCCCTGCCCACCGGTATAGGCCGCCAGCCAGGTCACGAGCGCGAGGTCCACTCCCAGCTGCGCCCAGGTCTGAAGTCCGAACGCGCGCCGCAGCCGCCCGGCGAGAGTCCACGCCACGGACACGCCCGCCACCGCCCCCAGCGCAAGCGACAACAGCTCGGTGGGTCGCTCGGTCACCTCGGGACGCAACAACAATCCCGAGGGCAGCGCGAGCGAGGCCACGAGCACCCGGCCCAGCACGAGCTGACGCAACGCACTCCAACCCGTCGCGCGGGCGACGGGGCCCATGAAGGACCCCGTCCCCGTGGAAGGGCTCTGGGCGTGCGAGACGATCACGAGTCGCCGCCCGCCACGACATTGATCAGCTTGAACATCGGCAGGTACATCGCAATGACCATGCCGCCGACGATGCCGCCCATGACCACGATCATGACCGGCTCGATGATGGACGTGAGCGTATCCACGGCCGTGTCCACCTCGGCCTCGTAGAACACGGCGATCTTCGTGAGCATCTCGTCGAGGGCGCCTGTCTGCTCGCCCACGGCGATCATCTGCGTGACCATTGGCGGGAACACGCCTGAGGCCTTGAGCGGGGCCGAAACGGTCTCGCCCTCGCGAATCGAGGCGCGAGCGCTCATGATGGCCTCCGCGATCACGCGGTTGCCCGCCGTGCGTGCCGTGATCTCGAGACCGCCGAGAATGGGAACGCCCGAGGCGATCAACGTGCCGAGCGTGCGTGTGAAACGGGCGACCGCGCCCTTCAGCAGCACGTCGCCCAGCACCGGCATGCGGATCATGAAGCCGTCGACCTGACGCTGGCCGACCTCGGTCGCGTAGTAACGACTGAACGCGATGGCTCCGCCGACCATGGCCAGCAGCGCGGCCCACCACCAGTTCACGAGCGCGTTTGACAGCATGAGCACGATCTTCGTGGGCAGGGGAAGCTCCCCGCCGAAGTCCGTGAACATCTTGGCGAACGTCGGGATGATGAAGATGAGCATGAAGGCCGTGGCTCCCATGGCCACGGTGAGCACGACGGCCGGGTAGACCAGCGCGCTCTGCACCTTGCGCTTCAGGGCGTCCGCCTTCTCGATATAGGTGGCGAGGCGCATGAGGATCTCGTCCAGGACGCCGCCGGCCTCTCCAGCCGCGACCATGTTCCGGAACAGGTCGTCGAACACGTTGCGGTGCTTGCCGAGCGCGTCGGACAGCGTCGAGCCGGCTTCCACCTCGCGTGTGGTCTCGGTGATGACTCGAGCGAACGACGGCTTGCTCGTCTGCTTGGCCAGGATGTCCAGACACTGCACCAGCGGCAGACCCGCGGAGATCATCGTCGCGAACTGACGCGTGAAGATCGCCAGGTCCTTCGTCGAGACACCGCTGCCGCCGAACTTCGGCATGGACACGCCGCCCGTCTTGGGGCGCAACGACGTGACCAGGATGCGCTTCTTGCGCAGGACCTCGAGCGCCTCATCCTGGCGCGCCGATTCGATTTCGCCCGTCTGGGCCTCACCCGCGAGCGTCCGTCCCTTCCAGACAAAGACTGCCATGTGGGTCCTCCGTTCAGGCCGCCGGCCGCATGATCTTCTGGAGCATGCCTTCCATCTCCACGCGGTCGGTGCTGCGGTCAATTGCGGACTCGGGGGTGAGCTGCTTGTCGAGCACGGCCTGGAGCAGTGCCTGGTTCATCGTCTGCATGCCGTACTTCTGCCCTGCCTGCATGAGGCTGTAGATCTGGTGCGTCTTCGCCTCGCGGATGACCGCCTTGATGGCCGGCGTGCACACGAGCACCTCGCAGCACATGATGCGACCCGTGCCACGGCTGCGAGGGATGAGCTGCTGCGTGACCACACCCTCCAGCGTGAACGCGAGCTGTGTGAGGATCTGCTTCTGCTGATCGGCCGGGAACACGTCCACGATGCGATTGATCGCCTCGTACGTGGAGTTCGTGTGCAGCGTGGCGAACACCAGGTGGCCCGTCTCGGCGATCGTGAGCGCCGCCTCGATGGTCTCGAGGTCGCGCATTTCACCGATGAGGATGATGTCGGGGTCCTGGCGCAGCACGTACTTGAGCGCGCTCGGGAACGACGAGGTGTCGGCGCCGACCTCGCGCTGGTTCACGATGCACTTCTTGTGGTGGTGGATGTACTCCACCGGATCCTCGATGGTCATGATGTGCGCCTGGCGCGTGGAATTGATGCGGTCGAGCATCGCCGCCAGCGTCGTGGACTTGCCCGAGCCCGTCGGGCCCGTGAGCAGCACCAGGCCTTTCTGTCGATTCGTGAACTCCTTCACCACGGGCGGCAGGCCGAGCTTCTCCATCGCGATGATCTCGTAGGGGATCATTCGAATCGCCATGGACACGACGCCGCGCTGCAGGTAGACGTTTGCGCGGTAGCGCGACAGCCCCTTCACGCCGAACGAGAAGTCCAGCTCCTTGGTGGTCTCGAACCGCTTGCGTTGCTCGTCCGACAGCACGCTGTAGGCGAGCCCGATGCACTTCTCGGGCGTGAGCACCTCGTATTCCGTGGGCGTGATCGCGCCGTCAATGCGCAACTCCGGCGGCACGCCTGCGGTGATGTGCAAGTCGGACGCCTTGCGCTGCACCATGTCCTCGAGCAACTGCCGAAGGTTCAATTCCGCCATGGGTCCCTCGTTAGGGTTCTGGCGACGCCGGCCTACAGCTTGTCGGCCGCCGTCTCCTTGAGCACTTCCTCCACGGAGGTGATCCCCCGCTTGAGTTTCAGGAGCGCGTCGCGTCGCAGCGTGAGCATCCCGCCCTCGATCGCCACCCGCTTGATCTCGATCGCCGAGGCCCGCTGGAGCACCAGGTCGCGCAGCGCCGACGTGATGGTCATGACCTCGTACACGCCGGCACGGCCGCGATAGCCCGTGTTGCCGCACTCCACGCAGCCCATACCTTCGACGATGTTGGCGCCCTCGAGCTGCTTGCGGTCCAGTTGCAGCTCGCTCAGGATCTCGTCCGTCATGTCCGTTGGCTTCCTGCAGTGCGCGCA
This sequence comes from bacterium, assembly GCA_031396225.1. Lineage (GTDB taxonomy): Bacteria > Eisenbacteria > RBG-16-71-46 > RBG-16-71-46 > RBG-16-71-46 > JAIOPA01. The sequence continues at coordinate 18,838 of JANNKI010000118.1, forward strand.
CACCTTGCGCACGAGGCGCTGCGCCAGCACGAGGTTCACCGACGACGCCACGATGAACGGCTCGATGCCCATGTCGATGAGTCGCCCGATGGCGCTGGGCGCATCGTTCGTGTGCAGCGTGGACAGCACGAGGTGACCGGTGAGTGCCGCCTTGGTGGCGATGGAGGCGGTGTCGATGTCGCGGATCTCGCCGACCATGATGATGTTCGGGTCCTGGCGCAGGAACGCCTTGAGCGCCGCTGAGAACGACAGGCCGACCGAGTCGTTCACGAGCACCTGGTTGATCCCGTCGAGGTTGTACTCGACCGGATCCTCGGCGGTCATCACGTTCACGTTCGGCGTGTTGACCCGTGAAAGCGCCGAGTAAAGCGACGTCGTCTTGCCCGAGCCCGTCGGACCGGTGACCAGCACCATGCCGTAGGGATTCAGGATGGCCGCGATGAACTCCTTCATGCTCGCGGGTTCGAACCCGAGCTTCTCGAGGTCGATGTTGAGGTTCGTCTTGTCGAGGATTCGCATGACGATCTTCTCGCCGAAGATCGTGGGCAGCGAGTTCACGCGCAGGTCGATCGTTCGGTTGATCACCTTGATCTTGATGCGGCCGTCCTGCGGGACCCGTCGCTCGGCGATGTCCAGGTCGGCCATGATCTTCAAGCGCGAAGTGATGGCTGCTTTGAACTTGTATGGCGGCGCCATCATCTCCTGGAGCGCTCCGTCAATGCGGAATCGCACGCGCATCGTCTTCTCATAGGGCTCGATGTGGATATCCGACGCGCCCTTGCGCACGGCGTCGGCGATGAGCGAGTTCACGAGCTTGACGATGGGCGCTTCATCCATCTGCCCGATGCCGTCGCTCTCGGCATTGACGTCTTCCTCCTCGACGACGGCGAGGTCGTCCTCGAAACCCTTCATGACGTCGGCCATGGTGCCGGCTGAGTCGTAGGCGCGGTCGAGCGCCTTTTTCACCGCCAGCTCCGAGGCGACCCGAGGCTCCACCTCGTAGCCTGTGATGAACTTGATGTCGTCCAGCGCGAAGATGTTGGAGGGATTCGCCATCGCCACCACGAGTTTGCGCCCGCTCTTCGACACCGGCAGCGCCATGAATTTGGTGGCGACGTCTGCGGGCAGCAGCCGCGTCAGCGCGGGATCGGGTTCGAACCCCACGAGATCGATGGGCGGGCAGCCGTACAGCTTCGACAGGAAGTCGAGCAGCTGCGCCTCGGTGACCGCGCCGATCTTGACCAGATTGCCCGTGATCGAGCCCCCAGCCGTCTTCTGCTGGAGCACGGCCTTTTGCAGGGCGTTCTCGTCGATGAGGTGCGCCTGGAGGAGTTTCTTGCTGATGTCTTCGACCACGACGATCCCCGGAGAGATGGTGACCGCGACCGGAAGTCGTTCACCGGAGCGCGACTCGCGAGCTGTTCGAGGTGATGCCGTCGCGGCCCGGAAGGGTGGCCATGCAGACGGCAAGCACGGTGATGCACCGTTGAAGTTGCATCCCGGACTCGTCATCGTTATCGGGCGAACCCGTTGCGAGCTTGAAGCGAATTCCGCACGGTCGTCGCACCGGGCACGATGCGTCCTGCACGAAGCTCCCGTGCGGGACGCCTCACGGACCGGGCTCGCGCAGGTGCGGTCGAAGTCGGTCGACCAGCCGCGGACCGATGCCCGGCACCGACAGGAGTTCGTCCACGGCGCGGAATCGGCCGTGACGATCGCGGTGCTCGACGATGCGCCGAGCGAGCACGGGGCCGATGCCGGGCAGCCGGTCCAGTTCGGCGACCGTGGCGAGGTTCACGTCGAGCGTCCCGTGCGGGCCCGCCAGGGCGGATGTCGGTCGTTGCGCGTCCGCGCCGCCCGGCGCCGCCGATGCGGCCGGCAGTGGCGCCTCGGGCGGCGCGGG
>JANNKI010000305.1:0-7219 GCA_031396225.1 bacterium
CGTGCACCGGAATTGCGCCTCGGGAATGGAGGCGGTGGCGAATGCGTGCCATCGCATCGGCTCGGGGGACGCGAAGCTGGTCCTCGCGGGTGGCATGGAGTCCATGAGCCTGATCCCGCTGCAGTTCCCGTTCGAGTACAGCGATTTCCTCGAGGGACTCATGCGCGCGAAGACACCGTTCGCGCGACTCGCCGCGATGTCGCGGTTCAAGCTGAGCATGCTCAAGCCGCGCGTCGCGCTGGCCGAGGGACTCACCGACCTCGTGTGCGGGCTCAACATGGGACAGACCGCCGAGGTGCTGGCGCGCGAGTTCCGTATCTCGCGCGAGCGCCAGGACGAGTTCGCGTTGCGCAGCCACCAGCGCGCCATCGCCGCGCGCGAGCGGCTGCGCGAGGAGATCGTGCCGGTGTACCCCGGGCCCGGCTACGCGCCCGTGCGAGACGACGTCGGCCCGCGCGATGGGCAGACGCTCGAGGCGTTGGCGAAGCTCAGGCCCTATTTCGACCGCCGCAACGGTTCGGTCACCGTGGGCAACAGTTGCCAGATCACCGACGGCGCCGTGGCCATGCTGGTGGGTGACGACGAGACCGCGCAGGGCTGGCCCACCCCTCCGCTCGGGCGCATCCGCAGTTTCGCGTTCGCGGGGCTGGCACCTGGTCGCATGGGCTTGGGGCCCGTCTACGCCATGGCGAAGGCGCTCGAGAAGGCGCGGCTCTCGCTCACCGAGATCGAGGTGTTCGAGATCAACGAGGCGTTCGCCGCACAGGTGTTGGCGTGCCTCGAAGCCGTGAAGTCCGAGACGTTCGCGCGCGACGAGCTGGGGCTCGACAAGCCGCTCGGCGAGATCCCCGAGGACCGACTCAACGTGAACGGCGGCGCCATCGCGCTGGGGCACCCGGTGGGCGCGAGCGGCGGCCGGCTGCTGCTCACCACGCTGCACGAGATGAAGCGCCGCGGCGCGCGACTGGGGCTGGCGACGCTGTGCGTGGGCGGCGGGCAGGGGGCGGCGTTCGTGCTGGAGCGCGCATGATGAACGTGTTCCGCGTGGAGCGCCGTGACGGCGGACTCGCGCACCTGGTGGTGGACCACCCGGCGCGCAAGCTGAACGTGCTCGATGCCGAGGCCGTCGCCTCGCTCGAAACCGCGCTCACCGACCTCGAGGCGGCACCGCCGACGGGCGTTGTGGTGGTGAGCGGCAAGCCCGGCAGCTTCATCGCCGGCGCCGACGTCAACGCCATCGGCGCCATCACCGACGCCGCCGAGGTGCAGGTGCTCGTGCGCCGCGGCCAGGCGGCCTACGCACGACTCGCCGCACTCCCCTGCCCCACCGTGGCGGCGATCGACGGCGTGTGCCTGGGCGGTGGCACCGAACTGGCGCTGGCGTGCGACTCGCGCGTCGCGGCCGAAGAGCCGCGCACGCAGATCGGGCTGCCCGAGGTGATGCTGGGCATCTTCCCAGCGTGGGGAGGGAGCACGCGGCTGCCGCGGCTCATCGGCCTGCCCGCCGCGCTCGACCTGATCCTCACCGGCCGCGCGCTGGACGCGCGCCGCGCCGAGAAGCTGGGGCTGATCGCGCGCGCCGTGCCGGCCGCCTGGTTGGTGGAGCGCGCCGAGGAGCACCTGGCACGCCTGGCGAAGCTCCCGACGAAGAAGCGCCGCGACCGTTACCGGCCGGCGGGGTTCATGCCGTGGTTCCTGGACCGCACGCCGTTCGGACGCGCGCTCGTGTTCTCACAGGCGAGGAAGGGGGTGCTGGCGCGCACGGGCGGCATGTACCCCGCGCCGCTCGCCGTGCTCGACGTGCTCGAGCGCACGTTCGGCCGACCCGTGGCCGAGGGCTTCGCCGCCGAGGCCGACGCGGTGGCGCCGCTCGTGGTGGGAGTCGTGTGCAAGAACCTCGTGCGCATCTTCCATCTCGCCGAGGACGCCAAACGCGCGAACGTGGTCGCCGACCCCGCGGTGCGGCCGGCGCCCGTTCGCCGCATGGCGTTGATCGGCGCCGGCGTCATGGGCGCGGGTATCGCCGAACTGGCGTCGCGAAACGCGATCGACGTGCGCATGCGCGAACTCAAACCCGAAGCACTTCAGAAGGCGCTGCATGCCGTCCGGGCCCTGGTCGATCAGCGCGGCCGCAAGCGCCGCCGACCCGCACGCGAGACGGATGCGCAGATGGCGCGCATCCTCCCCACACTCGACCTGACGGGCATGGCGCACGCCGACTTCGCCATCGAGGTGGTGGTCGAGGACCTCGACGTGAAGCGCCGCGTCTTCGCCGAACTCGAGGTGCGCGTGCCCGCGGGCGCACTGCTCGCTTCCAACACCAGCAGCCTCAGCATCAATGCGCTGGCCGCGGGCCTGCTGCACCCCGAGCGCTTCGTGGGATTCCACTTCTTCAATCCCGTGGACCGCATGCCGCTGGTGGAGGTGGTGCGCGGTGAGCGCACGTCGGACGCGGCGCTCGTGACCGCGGTGGGACTGGCCCGTAAGCTCGGCAAGACCCCGGTGGTGGTGAAGGACTCACCGGGGTTCGTGGTGAATCGCGTGCTCATGTCCTACCTGCGCGAGGCGCTGTATCTGCTGGAAGAGGGCTACACGGTTCCCGACATCGACTCGGCCATGCGGCGCTTCGGCATGCCCATGGGGCCGTTCGAGGTGGTGGACGAGGTGGGCCTCGATGTGGCGCACAAGGTGGCCGGCGTGCTGTCGGCCGCGTTCCCCGACCGCATGCAACCGTCGTCCGCGTTGGAGAAGATGATCGCCGCGGGAAGGCTGGGTCGGAAGAACGGCACCGGTTTCTACCGGCACAAGGGCCGCACGCGAAAGGCCGACCGCGGCGTGCGCGGCCTGCTGGGCATGCACCACGCGCGTCGGCCGCAGTCGGTGGATGCGCTCGCCGAGCGCATGGTGCTCGCCATGATCAACGAAGCGGCGCGTTGCGTGGAGGAGGGCATCGTGGCTGGCGCGGAGCAGGTGGACCTCGCCATGGTCTTCGGCGCGGGGTTCCCGCCCTACCGGGGCGGGGTCCTGCGCCATGCCGATACGATGGGGCTGCAAGCGGTGGTGGACCGACTGCGGGCGCTGCGCGCCGAGAAGGGGCTGCGGTTCGAGCCGTGCGCGTTGCTGGCGTCCAAGGCGGCGCGCGGGGAGACGTTCGCGGGGGTGACTTCGAGTTGACGTCTCGCACGGGCTCACTTCCGCGCCGGCCCACCCCATGCGACGAATCCCGCACACGCCCTCCCGCGTCCAAAGGTCCCCGCGGCGTCCGCCGCGGGTCCGTTCCCCGTGCCGAGCCGGGCTCGCGCGGGCGATACCCCTGGGCCGGTCCTCCGGCCGTCGAGGAGGTCGCATGAAGCCCCAGCTCCAACTGGTGTCGGGAGACGCCGCGGCGCTTCCACCCACGCCCATCGTGCCGCCCGCGGCCGGGTTCGACGACGCGCTGCTGCTCGATGCCTACTCCGAGGCCGTGGTCGGCGCGGTCGAGCGCGTCTCGCCGTCCGTCGTCAAGATCGACGTCGAGCACCGCGGTCGTCGGTCCGGCGGGACCGGGTCGGGCTTTGTGTTCACCTCCGACGGCTTCGCGCTCACGAACAGTCACGTGGTGAGCGGCGCCACCAGTATCGCGGCCGTGCTCTCCGACGGCCGGCGCGCGCCCGCGACGCTGGTGGGCGATGACCCCGACACCGACCTGGCCGTGTTGCGGCTCTCGGCCGATGGCGTGCCCGCCGCGGAACTGGGCGACTCGTCCCGGGTGCGCGTGGGGCAGGTGGCGATCGCCATCGGCAATCCGCTGGGCTTTCACGCCACCGTCACAACGGGCGTCGTCTCGGCGCTCGGCCGGTCGCTGCGCGCCCAGTCGGGCCGGCTGATCGACGACGTGCTCCAGACCGACGCGTCGTTGAACCCGGGCAACTCCGGCGGGCCGCTGGTGAACTCGCGCGGGCGGGTGATCGGGGTCAACACCGCCATGATCCTGCCGGCGCAGGGTATCTGCTTCGCCATCGCCATCGACCTGGCCAAGTTCGTGGCCACGAGCCTCATTCGCGACGGCCGCATCGTGCGTGGCTGGATCGGCGTGGCGGGGCAGAACGCGAGGCTCAGGCGCCACCTCGTACGGCGCCATGGCCTGCCGCGTGAGTCCGGCGTGCTGGTGTTGTCGGTGGAACGCGACAGCCCGGCCGAGCGCACGGGGCTTCGCGAAGGCGACATCCTGGTGGCGCTCGCCGGCCAGCCGGTGGCGGGCGTGGACGACCTGCACCGGCTGCTGTCGGGCAAGGCCGTGGGCGTGCAGACGGAGATCGCGCTGCTGCGGAACTCGGAGCAACTGCTGCTCGCGATCGAGCCGGTCACGGCGCCGGCGCGCTGACGCGCGGAGCCGCTTCACGCGCAGCAGCGGCGAGGACGCGGTAGAAAAGGCGAAGCGCCCGGCTGGAGGTAGGGCCGGGCGCTCTTTGTCAGCGGCGGGCCTTGCCTTTCCCGCTGCCGTGCCTTGTAAAGACTCTTGCGGAGCCGTCTCTTTCGGCTCCAGCGGTCGCCACCTCGCTCAGGTAGGCACACGGTAAGACGCTCGAGCCACCCGATTGGTTTCATTCTCACCCGTGAATCCACATTTCCCTGTAACGGCGACTACGAGCGCTGCACATCGGGCCACCGACGTGAAACAACGAAGCCCGGTGAGGGCGTTCACCGGGCTTCGTGGGTGTTCGGGCAGGGTCAGGCCGGGCGCGGGCTCGGTGCGCCGTAGGCTGGCCCGGTGTCGCCCTCGTCCGCCTGGGTCACCGGGGCCGCCGCGGTGGGCGGGGAGTCGGTGGGTTCCGGAGGAGGCAACGGCCCCAGCTTCTCGCCATGCAGCAGGCGATTCATCTGGTCGCCGTCGATCGTCTCGCGCTCGAGCAGCGTGTTCGCAAGCAGGTGAAGCTTCTCCATGTTCTCGCGGAGCAGGCGCAACGCCTGCTCGTGCGCTCGCTCGATGATGCCGCGCACCTCGCCGTCGATCACCATGGCGGTCGCCTCGCTGTAGTCCTTGGAGCTGGTGATCTCCTTGCCGAGGAAGATCATGTCCTCGCGCTTGCCGAACGTGAGCGGGCCCAGCTTCTCGCTCATGCCGAAGCGCGTGACCATGCTGCGGGCGAGGGCCGTGGCCTGCTCCAGGTCGCCGACCGCACCCGTGGTGAGGTGCTCGAACACGAGCAACTCCGCGGCGCGACCGCCCATGGCGTGGCACAGCCGGTCCTCGAGCTGCTTCTTGGAGTGGTTGTGCCGCTCCTCGGTCGGGGCGTACGCGGTCACCCCCAACGCGCGGCCGCGCGGGATGATCGTGATCTTGGTGACCGGGTCCGAGCCGGGAAGCAGCCACGCCACCAGCGCATGGCCGGCTTCGTGATAGGCCGTGGTCTTGCGCTCGCCCTCGGTCATGACGAGGCTTCGCCGTTCGAGCCCGAGCGTGACCTTGTCCTTGGCATCTGAGAAGTCGCGCATCCCGACCTTCTTCTTGTTGCGGCGGGCCGCCAACAGGGCGGCCTCGTTCACGATGTTCGCCAGGTCGGCGCCCGACATACCCGGCGTCTCGCGCGCGATGCCCTTCAACTCCACGTCGTCGGCGAGCGGGATCTTACGCGTGTGCACCTTGAGGATGCCCTCGCGCCCGCGCACGTCCGGCCAGTCCACGACGATCTGCCGATCGAACCGGCCCGGCCGCAGCAGCGCCGGGTCCAGCACGTCGGGACGGTTCGTGGCCGCCACCATGATCACGCCCTCGTTCGACTCGAAGCCGTCCATCTCGACGAGCAGCTGGTTGAGCGTCTGCTCGCGCTCATCGTGCCCGCCACCGAGGCCGGCACCGCGATGGCGACCAACAGCGTCAATCTCGTCGATAAACAAAATGCAGGGTGCGTTGCGCTTGCCCTGCTCGAACAGGTCGCGCACGCGGCTGTTGTGCAGCAGCACCGGTTTCTCACCGCCGAAGAATGCCTCGTTCTCGCAGCCGCACAGGTCGTAGACATACCCTTCGTACGGCTTCACCTCGACGCGCCTGACGATCGAGCGCTTACCCTGGCGCTCGAGGTCGCGCACGCCGGCGGGGATGCCATGCATGGCGCAGAGCCAGGTGAGCTCGCGAGTCAGGCCATGGCTCACCGACGTCATGCTCAGCTTGTCTTCCTGCGTCACGTGGCCGTCGCCCAGCGCATAGCCGGTGAGGTAGGCCTCGAACCACGGGCGCGGCAAGTCCCACAGGAGTTTGGGCACGCGCTTCTCGCGGCTACCCGTACCGCAATGATGCGCGAAGAACCGGCCCAGCGCCGCGGTGTGCACGAGGATCTTCGTGCTGTGGTCGGCGGTGTGCTCAAGTTTGGCCTCGACGCCGAACGTCTCGCGCAGCAGCGCGATGACGTCCGCGTGCAAATCGGCCTCGTGCGTGCCGAACGTGAATTCGAGGCAGCCGTTCTCCCGCCCCTTGGCCGTGTAGTAGCCGAACAGCTTCATGAGCCCCAGCGTGATCCCGACCTCCTCGGGTAGCTCCACGGGCAGGTTCGCGAGCGCGCGCGGAAGATGCGCGCCCCGCTGCCAGTTGCTCACGGTCATCTGGGACACGTCCGTCGCGGCAGCGACTGCCGACTGCGGCATCTGCCCCTCATGCGCCAGCACGAAGGCATGCGACTCTTCAACGGCGGACACGTCGTCGTGCACCCGCAGGCGCGGGAGCGCGGCGGGTTCGGCGAACTCATGTGCGCGCGTCGAATGTGGCGTGCCGAAGTCGGACGAGTACTCGCCGCTGACCTCGAGCGGCAACTGGGCCAGCACGTCACCGGGCTTGAGCGCCCGCGCCTCGACGGCCTTGATGCCGTCACGCGTGCGCACGAACACGCTGTGGTCACCCGTGGTTCGCAGAACGCCGCCGAGATAGTGGATCTCGTGGATCTCGTTCACGCGATGGCGGTAGACCGCGGCGGCCTTCTTCCAGGCGCTTCCCTTCACGAACTTCTTCGAGGAGCCCTTGGACCTGGAGTCGAGCGCTTCGAACCCAAGCGTCTGGAGCCCTTCCACGCGCACCGGGAAGTCAGAGGCGGTGCCCGTGTAAAAGCCGTCCACGAACTCGCCGATCGGCATGAGCCGCGTGCCACTCGCGTCGCGCACGAGCACCGGCGTGTCGCCAGTCACGGACGCCCCGACACCCACGAACATCTCCACGAAGTCCGAGCCCGACATGCTGAAGAACGGCACG
>JANNKI010000124.1:0-4479 GCA_031396225.1 bacterium
AACCCGGTGGAGTGGACCGCGGCGTTCCTGGACTGCACTCGGCTGTTCCTGGCCGAGCCGCCCCTGCCCGGGAGCCAGCCGTGAGGCCCGCGCGCCCGCTGGTGGCGCTGGCCCTCGCCGTGCTCTTGTTCGCCCTGCCGCTGGCCCCGGCCCGCGCCTACGAGGACGGCACCACGTCCGAGTCGCGCGTGGGTGTCGTGCTCATGGTGGTCTGCGGCCTGGCGCTCAAGGCCGCCATTCCCGCGCCGGTGCCGTGGGCGGGCATCGCGGCCATCAGTTGCTTGATGGGGCTCCTGGACGCCGCGCTCTCGCCCGACGAGCAGTCGACCGACCCGCCGCCTGCGCCATAGCCCGCGGCGCACACGCCCGCTATGCTCGCGCGCATGGCGAATACGGTGGGCGAGGCGCTGCGACATGCCGTGATGCGGCTCGCGGTCGCGGGGCACGCGGCCAGCGACGCCGAGGAGCTGCTCTCGCGGCTCCTCGGCGTGGGCCGTGGCGAGCTGCGCCGCCTGGTCGCGAGCCCGCTGTCGCCCGGAGCCGACGAGTCGTTCGAGCGCCAGCTCGCGCGCCGCGAGGGGGGCGAGCCGGTGCAGTACATCACCGGCCGAGCCGCGTTCCGCCTGCTCGACCTGGCCGTGGATCGCCGCGTGCTGGTGCCGCGCCCCGAGACGGAACTGCTGGTGGAGGTCGTGCTCGAATACCTCACCGACATCTACAGCGACCGCCGCGCGCCGCGCGTACTGGACCTGGGCACGGGCTCGGGCTGCATCGCGCTCGCCATCGCCCACGAGCACCCGGCCGCACGCCTCACCGCCACCGATGTGAGCCTCGAGGCACTCGAAGTGGCTCGAGCGAATGCCGATTCGTGTGGGCTCACCGATCGCGTCACGTTCGCGGACGGCCGGTGGTTCGAGGCCGTGGGGGCCGACGAACGCTTCGACGTCATCGTGTCGAACCCGCCCTACATCTCCCGCGACGAGGCCGCCGAGCTGCCGCGCGACGTGCGCGACTGGGAGCCGGAAGCCGCGCTGTTCGCGGCTGACGGCGGGCTCGCCGACCTGCGCGACATCCTGGACGACGCACCGCGCCATCTGGTGACCGGCGGGTTGCTGGCGCTGGAGCTGGCCGAGCTGCGCGCGAACGAGGTGGCCGCATGGCTCGAGGGCGCCCGCGACTGGCGCGGCGTGGAGCTCTTGCCTGACCTCTCGGGCCGGCCGCGCATGCTGCTCGCCCGCCGCGAGCACGGGCCCGCGATCGCGCCGGCGCAATGGGGCGAGGAGGACTAGCACCGGCGGCGTTTCGCACCAGCGGACAGCGCCATGACCCGCTCCCCGCGCGGAGAATACTGATTCGAGCGCTGTTTTCAGGGTCCCCCCATCGCGCCGCTCCTGTAAACTGCGAGCGACCACTCAGGGCCGCTTTCCACCCGACGTCCCGCCGTCCCGAACCCCGAGGTTCCCATGTCCGATACCGCGCTTCTCGCCGACATCGTCGCTCGCGGCTATGCGCATCCCGATGTGCTCGTAAGCACCGAGTGGATCGCGCAGAATCTGAAGAACCCGAACGTGCGCATCATCGAGTCAAATGAAGACTCGCTGCTCTACCCGTCGGGCCATATCGCCGGCGCCGTGCAGGTGGACTGGGCGCTCGACCTGAACGACCAGATCCGCCGCGATTACCTGGATCGCGCCAGCTTCCAGAAGCTCATGTCGCGCATCGGCGTGACGCGCGCGACGACCGTGGTGTTCTACGGCGACAAGAACAACTGGTGGGCGTTCTACGCGTTCTGGGTGTTCCAGTTGTTCGGGCACACGAACGCCAAGGTGATGGACGGCGGCAGGCTCAAGTGGGAGAAAGAGCGACGCCCGCTCACGCGCGACGTGCCGAACCACGCCGCCACGAGCTACTCGGCGCCCGAGCGCGACGACTCGCGCATCCGCGCGTTCCGCGACGAGGTGCACACGCACATGCGCGCGAATAAGAAGATGGTGGACGTGCGGAGTCCTCAAGAATTCACGGGCGAGCGCACGCACATGCCGGAGTATCCGCAAGAGGGCGTGCTGCGCGGCGGCCACATCCCCGGCGCGAAGAGTGTGCCGTGGGCGCGCGCCTGCAATCTCGAGGACGGCACGTTCAAGGACGCGGCGGCGCTGCGCGCCATCTACGAGGGCGAGATCGGGCTGACCGGACAGGACGACGTGATCGCCTACTGCCGTATCGGCGAGCGCAGCAGCCTGACCTGGTTCGCGCTCACCTACCTGCTCGGCTACCCGCGCGTGCGCAACTACGACGGCAGTTGGACCGAGTGGGGCAACGCCGTCGGCATGCCCATCGAAAGGCCGTGACCTGAGCCTCATTCGCGAGTGGCGCGGTGCCTGCACGTCTGGACGCGGCGGGAGGCCGACGCGTGCCGAATGACGCCGACGTCTTTCCGGAGCCACTCGCGAGCATGGTCGCGGACTTCGAGTTCGTGGACCGCGGCATGCGCGCCGAGATGCTGATCGAGTACGCGGACACCTTCGTGGAGGTTCCGGCGAGCGTCGCGTCGCGCCCGTTCGCCGAGGTGAACCGCGCGCCGCGTTGCGAGTCCGAGGCGTACGTGTTCGTGACCGACCAGCCCGATGCCACGCTCAAGTTCTGGTTCGCGGTCGAGAACCCGCAGGGGCTCTCGGCCAAGGCCTGGGCCACCATCCTGGACGAGACGCTCTCGGGCCAGCCGCTGGAACAGGTGGCGCGCGTGCCCCAGGACGTGATCTTCAAGATCTTCGGGCGCGACCTGTCCATGGGGAAGGGGCAGGGGCTGATCGGCATGCTCGACCTGGTGCAGCACGAGGCGCGGCGGCGGCTCGACGCGAGGCGGCGCGAATCGGCGGGGCTCGCGTAGCCGGAATCTCTCGATGTGCGCGGGATGACAAGCCTCGTTGAGCGACGACTCCCGCCGCACCTCCCGGCTTCGCCCGCTCATCTGACGTGTCGGGTGTTGCAACACAGTTCCGGCCGCGTCAGTCCCGGCCAGTCCATTCCGAAGGGGAGTGCGAACCATGTACGTCGTCGCAGGAGTCACGGGTAAGACCGGAAGCGTCGCCGCCGAGACACTACTGGCGCAGGGTGAGCCTGTGCGCGTCATCGTGCGCGAGGCCAGGCAGGGAGAGTCGTGGAGGTCCAAGGGCGCCGAGGTCGCGGTGGCATCGCTCGCCGACGCCAGGGCCGTCGCGCAGGCCCTGAAGGGCGCCAGGGGCGCCTACCTGCTGGTGCCGCCACGCTACGAAGCGCCCGACATGCTGGCGGCCCAGCGCCCGCTCATCGATGCGCTGGCCGAGGCCGTGCGCGCGAGAGCTGTGCCGCACGTGGTGCTGCTGTCCTCGGTGGGCGCCGAACTCTCCGAGGGTACGGGCCCCGTCCGTACGCTGCACTACGCCGAACGCACGCTCGGCGCGGCTTCCAGGAACATCACGTTTCTGCGCGCGGGCTACTTCTTCGAGAACTTCGCCGCGGTGCTCCCCGCCGTTCAAGGCGGCGTGTTGCCCACGTTCCTGACGCCCGCCCGGGTCGCCCCGATGGTGGCCAGCGCCGACATCGGCCGCGTCGCCGCGGAACTGCTGCTCGAGCCGGCCACCGGCACGCGCGTGGTCGAGCTCCAGTCGGCGCTCGCCTACTCGCCCGAGCGGATCGCGAAGGAGTTGTCGGAGCGGCTCGGCCGCCCGATCGCCACGCAGCACGGCCCGCTCGAAGCGGTCGTGCCAGCGCTCACCGGCCTCGGCTTCAACGCCGGTGTCGCCGGGTTGTTCCGCGAGATGACCGCAGCGTTGAACGACGGTCGCATGGCCTTCCACGGTGGCAACGTCGTGCGTCGCTTCGGCACGCTGCGCGCCGTGGACGTGCTGGCCCCTCTGCTCGAGCCCACACCCGCAATCTCCTGAGGCCCCCACTCACGAACGAGCGCCGGCCCCGCGTGGGATCGGCGCTCGTTTCGTTCCGCGCACCACTTAGTGCGAGTAGTGCGAGTCCTTCTCGCCGGCGCGGATGGCCAGCTTGAGTGTGTTGGCCCTGGACGGGATCGGGCAGTTGTAGTGCGGGCTCACGGCGCACGCCGGGTTGTAGGCGTTGTTGAAGTCCACCAGCCACTTGCCGCTCGGCAACCGCTCGGGATCGAGGTAACGCCCCACGCCGTAGGTCTCGCGGGTGGTCGTCGCGTCGCGGAAGAACACGCTCACGCTGTGCTCGTCCACGCCCGGCTCCAGCAGCCGGTGCGCCTCGAGTCGCACGGGCCTGCCCTTGACCAACACGTCGAACCAGCCGGCCAGCACCGCGCGACGCGCGTTGCCGCGCGTGCTCATGATGATGGTGGTGTCGGCGCGCTCGTTGGCCGTGAGCGGCACCACGAAGCGGTAGTCGAGATCCACCGGGAACCAGTCGAGGCCGTGGTAGCGCGCGAAGTCCGGGCTCTTCGGGTCGAACACGATCAGCGCCGGGAAG
>JANNKI010000143.1:0-2289 GCA_031396225.1 bacterium
CCGAGACGGGCTCGTCCAGTACCAGCATCCGCGGCTTCACCGCGAGGGCGCGCGCAATGCCCAGGCGCTGACGCTGGCCACCCGAGAACTCGTGTGGGTAGCGCCGCGCGTGGTCCGGGGACATGCCCACCAACGTGAGCAGCTCCGCCACGCGGTCGCGCGCGGCCGCGCCGCGAGCCAGGCCGTGAATGGCGAGCGGCTCGGCCAGCATGCTGCCGATCGTGAGGCGTGGGTTGAGGCTCGAGTAAGGGTCCTGGAAGACGATCTGCATCTCGCGTCGGAGCGCGCGCAACTCGCCCGCCGCGAGCCTGGTGACCTCCCGGCCGCCGAAGCGGACCGTTCCCGAGCTGGGCTCGATCAGGCGGAGCAGGCAGCGGCCGGTCGTGGTCTTGCCGCAACCGCTCTCGCCCACCAGGCCGAGCGTCTCGCCGGAGCGCAAGTCGAACGACACGCCGTCCACGGCGCGGACGTGCCCGGCCACGCGGCTGAAGAGTCCCTTGCGGATCGGGAAGTACTTGCAGAGGTCGCGCACCTCGAGCAGCGCCTCAGCCACGGTTGGCCCCCTCGCCCGCCACCGGGTCCACGGCGCCCGATGCGATCTCCTCCGCGCGAAAACAGCGCGCGAGGTGCCCGCCCCCCACGTCGCGCAGCGTCGGCACCTCGCTCCGGCAGCGCTCCACCGCCAGCGGGCAGCGTGGATGGAACCGGCAGCCGCTCGGAAAGCGCACCGGGTTCGGCACGTTGCCCGGGATCACGCGCAGGCGGAGCCTTTCCGGGGAGCGGTGCCCCTGCTCCGCGCCGAGCCGCGGCAGCGACGCCAGCAGGCCCGCGGTGTAGGGATGGCGCGTGGACCGGAACGCCTCGCGCACGCCGCAGTACTCGACCACCTGGCCCGCGTACATGACCGCCACGCGGTCCGCGGTCTCGGCCACAACGCCCAGGTCGTGCGTGATCAGCAGCACCGCCATGCCCAGTTCGCGCCGCAGCTCGCGCAGCAGATCCAGAATTTGCGCCTGGATCGTCACGTCGAGCGCGGTGGTGGGCTCGTCGGCGATCAGCACCGCCGGCTTGCAGGCGAGCGCCATGGCGATCATGACGCGCTGGCGCATGCCGCCCGACATCTGGTGCGGGTACTCGTCCACGCGCTGCTCGGGGGACGAGATCCCGACCCGCTGCAGCATCTCGATGGCGCGTACGCGAGCTGCCTTGCGGTCGAGCCCCTCGTGCAGCTCCACCACCTCCATGATCTGTTCGCCGCAGGTGTACACGGGGTTCAAGCTGGTCATGGGCTCCTGGAAGATCATGGAGATCTCCTTGCCCCGGATCGCGCGCATCTCGGCCTCGGACAGCGTCAGCAGCTCGCGGCCACGGAACCGGATGCTTCCGCCGACGATCCGACCCGGCGGCGTCGCCACCAGGCGCAGGATGGACAGGCTCGTCACGCTCTTGCCGCTGCCGGACTCCCCCACGACCGCGAGCGTCTCGCCGGGCCAGAGGGCGAACGACACGCCGTCCACGGCCCGCACCACGCCATCGTCAGTGAAGAAGTGCGTCTGGAGCTCGCGCAACTCGAGCAACGGCTCGGTCATCCCTGCCCTCCCGGTGTCTTGCGCGGATCGAGCGCATCGCGTAACCCGTCGCCGAAGAAGTTGAACGCCATGACCGTGAGGAAGATGGCCGTCCCGGGCGCGAGTAGCATCCAGGGGAACGACGTGAGCACGCGCTGGCTCCGCGCCGCGTTCAGCATGTTGCCCCAACTCGCGGCCGGGGGCTGAACACCCACGCCGAGAAAGCTCAGGAACACCTCACCCAGAATGTAACCCGGAACCGCGACGGTCGCCGCCACGATCGTGAACGACATCGTGTTCGGCAGGATGTGGCGCACGATGATGCGCAGGCTCGACGCCCCGAGCGCCCGCGCGGCGATCACGTACTCCGCCTCGCGGAGCGATAGCACCATGCCGCGGATGACACGCGCAAGTGCGGCCCATCCGATGAACGCGAGGATCGCCACGATGGCCAGATAGGTCTGCTGGCTCGGCAGGTCCAGCGGGAAGACGCCGCGCAGCGCCACGATCAGGTAGAGGCCGGGGATGCTCAGCAGCAGCTCGGTGCCGCGCATGATCAGCGTGTCCACCCAGCCGCCGTAGTAGCCGCTCACGCCGCCGAGCAGCAGCCCCAGGCTGAACGAGATGGCGATGCCCACGAGTCCGACGGTGAGCGAGACCTGCGAGCCGAACAGGAGCCGCGTCCACACGTCGCGGCCGGCGTCGTCCGCGCCGAACACGT
>JANNKI010000148.1:0-1715 GCA_031396225.1 bacterium
CCTCAGAGATGCATGGCCCGAAGGCCCTGGGCACGGTCTTCGGGGGGCTCGTCTACCACCATTTCTACTCAACTCGCCTCGACACGCCGCGACACTGCGCGCGATGGCGTTGGCGTAGAAACGTCGCACCACGCGCGGCCCCAGTGGCGTGAAGTCGCTCACATCACCCGGGAGTGATTCCACATGTAGCGCGGCGAGCGCTGCCGCATCGGCGGGAGTGGCGAGGCGGGTGGTCACCATGGGCGGCTTCCGGGGAGCGTGCGCATTCTGTTCCCACGATACACCAGGAATCTGTTAGAGCTTTCCGACATGCTCGACGCCTTAGGCCGCCGCCGCGCCCAGCGCGCATGGTGCCTGTATGACTGGGCCAACTCCGCGTTCGCGACCAGCGTGGTGTCGGCGATACTCCCGGTCTACTTCGCGCGCATGGCCGCCAAGAGCATGCCGGCGCACGAAGCCACCGCGCTCTGGGGCTACGCCAGTGCGGCGGCACTCGCGGTGACCGCGCTGCTCTCACCGCTCGTGGGGGCCCTCGCCGACCAGACGCGCCGGCGAAAGCCGTTGCTGCTCGCGTGCGTGGTGCTGGGAAGTGCGGGCACGCTCGCGCTGGCGATCTCGCCCGCCGGCACGTGGAACGGCCTGCTGGTCGCGTTCGGCGTGGCGTTCGTGGCGTTCGCCACCGGCAACGTGCTCTACGACTCGCTGCTACCCGGCATCGCCACGCCGGCCGAGATGCACCGCGTCTCGGCGCGAGGGTTCGCGTGGGGCTACCTGGGCGGCGGGCTGCTGTTGGCACTCCACCTGGCGATGATCGCCATGCCGCAACGCTTCGGCCTCGCGGATGCCGGCAGCGCGACGCGCATGGCGTTCGCGAGTGTCGCCGGCTGGTGGCTGCTGTTCGCGCTGCCGCTCTTCCGCGACGTGCCCGAGCCCGAGGCCGAGCGCTCCGGCGTGCCGGTGCGCGAGCTGGCCGGGGCGGTGGCGCGGCAACTGCGCGGCACCGTCGCGGGGCTCCGTGCGCAGCCGGACCTTTTGCGGTTCCTGCTCGCGTTCTGGCTCTACTCGGACGGCATCGGCACGATCATCAAGATGGCCACCATCTATGGCGTCGAGGTGGGCCTGAGCGACAGGCACCTGATGGGAGCATTACTCATGGTGCAGTTGCTCGCCGCTCCCGCCTCGCTCGTGTTCGGCCGGCTCGCGGCGCCGCTCGGGCCGCGCGGAGCGGTGCTGCTGGGGATCGCGGGCTACACCGGCATCAGCGTGTTCGCGTTCTTCCTCAAGTCGGCGTGGCAGTTCTGGGTGCTCGCGGGCCTCGTCGCGATGTTCCAGGGTGGCACGCAGGCGCTGTCGCGTTCGATGTTCGCATCGCTCGTCCCACGCGAGCGGACCAGCGAGATGTTCGGCTTCTACTCGGTGAGCGAGAAGCTCGCGGGCGTGGCGGGCCCGATCCTGTTCGGGCTGGTCACGCAGGCCACCGGCGGCGGCAAGCTCGCCACGCTCACGCTGCTTCCCCTGTTCATCGGCGGCGCATGGCTCCTGACCACCGTGGACCTCGAGCGAGGGCGCCGCGCGGCGGGCAATCAGTCGTAGGCTATCGTCGGCGCCCCACGACGCGCCGCCGCACGCCCTTCTTCTTCGCCGTGCGGGGCTTCGCCACCTTCGCGACCTTCGCCGTGGCCAGCGTCGAAACCTCTCGCCATTCCGCGGCCGAG
>JANNKI010000196.1:0-4611 GCA_031396225.1 bacterium
CCGCCCCCAGCCCGCTTTAAGCGGCCGTTCAGCGTGCGGTCGTGACCGGCTCGGACTCCAGCAACGACGCGCCGCTCGCGGGGTCGAACAGCAGCACGCCCTCGGGACGCGCGGTGAGCGCGGCCGATTCGCCGACCACCGGCACCGGGCCCGATGCGATTCTCGAGACGAGCGGCCCGATCGCACTCGTCCAGTGAACGAGTGTCTCGCTGCCGAGCGGCTCCACCAGCTCCACGCGCGCGGCGAGCCCTGCTCCCGCTGCCGCGACGATCAGGTCTTCGGGGCGCACGCCGATCGTGATGGCTCCGCCCGGCTTCGCGGCGAGCACCTTGCGCTGTGCGTCGCCCACGGCCAGGTAAGCCTCCGCCACCACGACGCCCTGCCCGTCCGCGGAGACCGCGGCCTCGCACAGGTTCACCGGCGGCGTGCCGATGAAGCCCGCCACGAACGTGTTGGCGGGGCGCGCATAGAGCGTGCGCGGATCGGCGCACTGTTGCAGCTCGCCATCTTTCAGCACCGCGATACGGTCGCCCATGGTCATGGCCTCGACCTGGTCATGGGTCACGTAGATCATGGTGGCTCCCACGCGCCGGTGCAGCCGGCGGATCTCGGCGCGCATCTCCACGCGCAGGCGGGCGTCGAGATTGGAGAGCGGCTCGTCGAACAGGAACACCTTGGGTTCGCGCACCATGGCGCGGCCCAGCGCCACACGCTGGCGTTCGCCGCCCGAGAGCGCGCGCGGCTGGCGCTCGAGGTAGCGCTCCAACCCGAGCACGCCGGCGGCGGTTTCGACACGACGACGGATCTCGTCCTTCGGCACTTTGCGCAGCTCCAGGCCGAACGCCAGGTTCCCGAACACGGTCATGTGCGGGTAGAGCGCGTAGTTCTGGAACACCATGGCCACGTCGCGGTCGCGAGGCGGCACGTCGTTCACGCGCCGCACGCCGATGGTGATGTCGCCCGTGGTCACCTCCTCGAGCCCGGCCACCATGCGAAGCAGCGTGGACTTGCCGCATCCCGACGGGCCCACGAGCACGAGGAACTCGCCCTCGCGCACGGAGAGCGTCACGTCCTTTACCGCGTGCGCGCCCGGGCCGTACGACTTGCCCACTGCGCGAAACTCAACCCCCGACATGGGACTTCTTCCGCCACCGGCGACCGAGCAGGTCGATTCCGATGTAGGCGACCAGCAGGAGGAACACCGCGATCACCAGCCACGCGAGCTTGTCCTTGAGCACGTGCACGAGCGCATCCGGGTCGGTGAGCAGGCGCGGATCGCTGCCCAGGACTTCCTGACCGAAGCGCGCCAGCACCCAACTCCACACGAACGAGCCGAGCAGCGTGCTCACGGTGAACGGCAGGAACGGCATGCGCGCGGCGCCGGCCGGCAGCGACACCAGGTGGCGAACGACCGGCAGCAGACGCGCGAAGAAGATGCCCACCACGGAGTACCGGTTGATCCACTCCTCGGCCAGCAGCCACTTCTTCTCGGGCAGGAAGAAGTAGCGGCCGTAGCGCAGGATGAGCGGCCGACCGAGCCGCCGTGCGGCCAGGTAGGACAGCGCCGAGCCGAACCACGAGCCCGTGGTGGACGCCAGAACCACGCCCCAGAACGTGAATACCCCCTGCGAAGCCCAGTAGGCCGCCGGTGGCACCACGATCTCGGAGGGCAGCGGGAACACCGTGGACTCCACGGCCATCATGAGGAACACGCCCAGGTAACCCTGGTCGTGCACGAACTGCATCCAGCTGGCGAACAACTGGTGGAACATGCGGGGGCTTTCCTTGTGGGCGTTCCGGTCCGCGCGCTAGCGCGCCGCGGCTCCGGTCACGGCGGGCACGCGCTCGGCCCATGTGAAATCGTCGTCGTCCGGCACCGGCCGCGCCAGCGCGGTGTCGGGGTCGTGCTCGAGCACGATCCACGCGTTCTCCTGCGAGGCGCGCGTGAGGATCTCGCGCTTCTCCTGCATGGTCTCGATCGCGGCCACGTCGTAACCCATCACGAACGGGATGCGCACGTGGGCGGCGGTCGGGATGACGTCGGTCACGAACCAGGCTGATCTGCCCCCGCCTTCCACGCGCACCACTTGCTGGCCACGCGTGTGCCCGTCCACGGTGATCGTCTCCACGCCGGGCCACGGGCGTTGCGGCCCGTCCCACAGCGTGAGCACGCCCGCTTCCATGAGCGCGTCATAGTTCTCGGGCATGTACGAGGCCCGCTCGCGCGGGTTCGGCGCGTGCGCGTTCTCCCAGTTGCGCCGTTGCACATACCAGCGCGCCGCCGGCAACGACGGCCGGAGGCCGTCGGGCGTCTGTCGTGTCGCGCCGCCGGCGTGGTCGAAGTGCAGGTGGGTGAGGATCACGTCGCTCACGTCCTCGGGTGCCACGCCGAGCGAGGCGAGCGAGTGCTCGAGCGAGGGCTCGGACTCGACGCGGTAGATGTCGCGGAGCTTGCCCGTGAACTTGTCACCCAGGCCCACGTCCACCAGCACGATCCGTCCGTGGCCACGAAGCAGCATGCAGCGCATGGCGAGTCGGATGCGGTTTCGCTCGTCGGGCGGGTTCGTGCGGCTCCAGAGCGGCTTGGGCACGGAGCCGAACATGCCGCCGCCATCCAGCCACAGATAGCCCGCATCCACCGTGTCGAGCGTCCAATCCCCGAGCGAGAGCGTATTCATCCAGCGAAAGATGCGGGACGGAGCAGGGCGGGGTCAACCATCGTGCGAGCGCGAGCGGGCGCTGCGCCCGCCACCCGGGCAAGGGGAGCCGGGCGGGAGCGCTCAGGCGGGTCGGGCCGCGCGGCCTAGCGGAACCTCGACTTGAGCCGGCCGAACGACGTGCCGACAGTGGGCGTGGTGCCCACGCCCGAGATGGTGAACAGGACGTCGGAGAAGTCGTTGTCGGTGTCGTCCAGGCCATGTCCGACGTGACGACCGCTGTCGGACGACTCGCATGCCACCAACCACGTCTGCGGTCCGACCCAGCGCGAGATATCGTACACGAGCATCTGCATGTCCCCGTCGAAGGGCGCGTGCGTCGCACCGGTGCCGCTGTCGCCCGGGTCATTCCAGAGACGGTTCGAGAACGTCGTGAACTCCTCGAACGTTGCGGACTCCTCCAACGCCGCCGTTCCCGCCGCGACTCCCGCGCCGACGACGGCGCGCTGCACGACGAAGAACCCGAAGCGTTCGACCGAGGTCGGCAACCGGAACGCGCTGGAACTGCCCTTGAACTGCCAGCCCTCCAGCACGACCGCGTCATCCACACCGTCGAGGACGGGCGTGACGCCGCGCTCGGCATACCAGCCGACGCTGCCGTGCGGCGACTTGCGATCCACAAGCTTGAGTTCCATGGCCCGCCCGGGATTGAGCCAGAACCAGGGGTCGGGATCCCCCGTGCGGGCGCCCAGATAGTCGGTGCGCACGTTGATCCGCCCGGGTCCGACGAGCCGGTCCACTTTCTTCTGCAGCTCGTGAAGCGTGCCATCCCGACTGGCGCCCATCACGACGGACACGGGGGAGGCGGCGAGACAGGGGGAAGTGATCACGAGCAGCGCGAGCGCTGCCCACACCCGTGTAGGCACAGGGCGCATGCGAGGTCTCCTGAGCAGGGGCCGGAGGGTCCATATGCGGTTGTGAAGCAAGGAGGTTCCGGAGCATCCTGCCGCCGGGCGCTCGCGCAAGGGGACCTCGGGGCGCGAACGGGGAATGCGACTGACCAGAAAGTCTGCGGGATTCGCATTCGTTCCAGCAAGCAAAATCGCAGTGCACCGCACACTTTCCCATGCACGTCGCATACCGAGCGTCGAGTGTGCGACACCAGTGAACGTAGTTACGTGAGGTGCGTCCACGACGTGGGCGCTTCGGCCCGAATGCGGACGCCGCAACGCGTGCCCGGGGCGAGACTGCACTCGCGGCCGTTGCCGGCCGGCTACGAATGCAGCGAGCGGCCCGCCACCGCGAGTGCGGCTTCCTTCACGGCCTCGGGCAAGGTGGGATGGGCGTGCACCGATCGCGCGAGATCCTCGGCGCTGGCGCCAAGCTCCATGGCCACAACCACTTCGGCGATCAGGTCGCTCGCGCGCGGGCCCACGATGTGCGCCCCGAGCACGCGGTCGGTCGCGGCGTCGGCCAGGATCTTCACCTGGCCGTCCTTCTCGCCCATGGCCTTGGCGCGGCCGTTCGCGAGGAACGGGAACGTGCCCACGTTCACGGCGCGCCCGCTCGCGCGCGCCTCCTCCTCGGTGAGCCCGACCGACGCCAACTCGGGCCACGTGTAGACCACGCTGGGGATGCAGTCGTAGTTCACGTGCCCGGCCACGCCGGCCATGCGCTCGACGCACGCCACGCCCTCCTCCTCGGCTTTGTGGGCGAGCATCGGGCCGGCGATGACATCGCCGATGGCGTAGACGCCGGGAACCGTCGTCTGGTAGTGGGCGTCCACCTGGATGCGCCCCTTGGCGTCGAACGTCACACCCAACTCGCGGGCCCCCACGCCCTCGGAGTAGGGCACGCGTCCCACCGCCACGAGCAGCACGTCCGCGGTCTCGGTCACGCTCTCGCCACCGGCGGCGGGTGCGACCTCGAGCTGGACCTCCTCGCCCACCACCCG